>JAFXFY010000116.1 GCA_017513365.1 Alphaproteobacteria bacterium
ATATGTTTTCATAATATGAAAGGCTAAATCGTACATACAGGGCGCATGCTTAATTTGTATTTGAGGTGTAATCATGGCAAAATTTGCCCATGCTTTTTGTAAAAGTGTATAGGCATAGCCGATAAAAATATGTTCATTTTTTGTTTTTTTCTTAATTAAATTCAAAGAGTATTTGATGATTTCGGCATATTCATTAAAGTTAGTTGCCATATTTTGAGTGGTAGCCGCTGGATGAACTCGTCTGTGGTAAAAGGGAATTTGAACTGCTCCAACTCGTTTGGTTTGTAAAACGCTTTCAATAAAAAAAGGTGTGTCTTCATAAGAAAGTTGCTTAGTGGGCCACTGAATGTCTTTTTTTAGTAAGAATTTACGATTATAAAATGTTAAACACGCTGTCACTGCCAGTTGTGATAAATCACCACCCAACATCTCGGCATTAAAAACGGCAGGGGTATTTGGTGTCATCCATGACAGGGTATGATATGGATTATTCATTTCTTTACGTGAGCCATGATGGAAATTAATAGCGCTGAATTGGCACATATCAAGACCATGTAGTTGGCTGTAAAAATACAAACATTCACATGCGTCTGGTTCCAAATAATCATCGGCATCTACAAATTGAATAAATCGTCCGGTAGCAACTTCCATAGCGGTATTTCGGGCAATGGATTGTCGTTGATTGGGTTGTGTTAACACTTTAATGCGATTATCTTTTTGTGCATAGGCATTTAAAATTTCTAAGCTGTTATCCGTTGACCCATCATCCACACAAATGATTTCAATTTCTTTAAGGGTTTGGTTAAGACAGCTATCCAAACATTCGGGCAAAAATTCGGCCGCATTATAAACAGGAATAATGATAGATACCTTTATTCGTGGTGGCGGGCAAAAGAATATTTTTTCAATCAATTCTTCTGGAAGTATTTGACGAATGAGCTTTAAATTTTCTCGTTTTTTATCGGGGGAACAAAGTGCTATAATGTTTATCATAGACACACGAGTCATCATGAAATAGGAGGATAGTATCCCTGTATCTAAATTCAGCTGTGTGAAGCGATTATGCAAATTTTTTATAACAGTAAGCAAATCACCAAAATAGTTTTTTATATCGGTTGTTATTTGTGTGTATTGATTGCGCCGATAATAAATACAAGATTGATTGAGCATGCTGATTTTGTTAGCAAGAGCTAAACTTAAGCAACTAAACAGATTCTCTTCAAAACATTTAGCTTGCTCATCAAAGGTGATATTATATTTACGAATTAAGTCAGTCTTTATTAATTTATTCCATGCGGCCGGATAGTTAAGATCAAATAAGGTTTCGTTCAAATCAGTTGGTTTAAAGGCCGGTTTTTTTAGAAATTTTTCTAATATATCGGCTTTTGCATTTATATCAATTTGTCCTGTTTCATTATTAAAAAAGCAAAAATCGCATACCACTACATCTGAACCGTCTTCTTCGGCTTTGGCGACCATTTTTTCCAGCATATCCGGCTCAAAGAAATCATCACTGTCTAAGCAAATGATGTATTCCCCTGTGGCGTGTTTTATCCCATTGTTTCTGGCCGCTCCGGCACCTGCATTTTCTTGCGAGATGATTTTTAATCTCTCATCAAACATGGCATAGCCTTGTAAGATGTCTAAGCTGTCATCGGTAGAGCCATCGTTAACGCAAATGACTTCAATATCTTGTAATGTTTGTAGCAAAATAGAATCTAAGCATTGCCCTAAATATTCCGAAACATTATATACTGGAACAATAACTGAAACCTTGGGAGACATTGTGTATCCTTTCTTGAAAATTGTCGTATGGTTATCATACACGAAACGACACAAAAATCAAGAAAAAATATCTGCTCTAAGGCAAAGGGTTAGGCTTGGGCTTCTTTTGCCGGAAAAATGAGAGAGGCCAATATCCCAATGCTCAAGAATGACAAGACGACACCCAATGACGCTGTTGATGATATGTGTACATCAAAGAACACATCTACCAACATCTTGACACCGATATATACTAGGATACCGATAACGGCTTTTTCCAGATGAACCAAGGATTTTTTTGCAGCCGCCAAGCAAAAGTACATAGAACGCATACCCAAAATGGCAAAAATATTGCTGGTGTATACCAAGAATGGTTTTTCGGTAATGGCTAATACGGCTGGAACGCTGTCAAAAGCGAACATAATATCGGCAAATTCTACGGTAATTAAGCACAAAAATAACGGCGTAGCAGCACGACCGATAAAAAAGTCATGGCCATTTAAATTGGGTGTAACGGGAAATAAATGTTTGAAAAAGCGAATGGCCCAGTGTTTTGTAAAGTCGGTTTCTTCTTCTTGGCGTTTTTTGGGTAAGGATTGCCGTTTAATCCAAGAGTAAATTAAGGCTCCAAGTCCGGCGGCTTGCATCATTTTTATGGCTGTCCAAATAATGAAAATGCCAAAAATGGTAAGGGCGGTATCGCCGAAAATATTTAAGAAGGTGGCACCCAAACCCACAAAAATTAAGCGCAAAACTAAGGCACCCAAAATGCCGTAATACAACACACGGTGTTGATAGCGGTTTGGAATACCAAAGCTGGCAAAAATAGCCATTAATACAAATAAATTGTCAACAGATAATGTTTTTTCCAAAGCATAGCCGGACAGATAAGCTGTGGCATCTTCTAATCCATGAGTGTAGTAGATGTATACGGCAAATAACAAAGACACAAATACCCAAAAAATTGTCCAAGCAATAGCAGATTTTATAGAAACATCTTTGTCTTGTTTATGGGCTATTAAATCAATGGCTAAGCATAAAATAACCAGTATTGAGAAAATTAAAATACTGCCGACAGAATATCCCATCATGAAAAAACTCCTTAAGAAAAAATAAATGATATATGGCGGTTTTATATCAAAAGTCCGTATAAAAATCAATCCTTTTGTTGACAAAGGCGTATTTTTTGCGTACGATAAAGTATAATGCCAAGTAAATAGTCGTTTTACCGGTTTGATTGTGAATGGAGAATGAAATGGACAAAGAACGTGAATTAGATAATTTAAATATTATGCGTGAAAATGGGCTGATTTCCGAAGAATCATATCAAGCGCAACGCCATGCCTTATTGGGAACACCGATGGTGAATACGAAATTGGAACAAGCCCAAAAACGCCTGCATCCGTTATCTTTGTTGAATGCGTTTAAGTTTTCATTTAGACCATCTGTATTCATTGCAAATTTTGTCTTTTTATTTACAATGGTTATGCTTTTTTTAATAGCCTTTATTATTTTGCATAGTTTTTTGGAAAACTTGTTATCTTCATTTGTGCTGGTACACCGAAGTTCGTTTATTCAGGGTGTTGGTTTTATAGTGGGGAGAGTATTTTCAGTTGTGGCTATCTTTTGGGTTGCTGTTTGGATTGCGTTTTTTTCGCGGTTGGCTTTAGAACGCTTAGAACGAGATTTTCCACCATTTAAATGGAGCACATTTATCAAAAGAAGTTTGGCATTGGGGTCTTTATCATTGGTATTCTTGCTGATTTTTAAGGGTGTATTTGTTGGATTTGATCATGGCGTGGAATGGTTGCAACAGTGGACGTTTATTCCTTGGAAACAGTATACAATCGGCATTTCATTACTGGTTGTTTTTATTGCGATTGCCTTTGGTATGTTTTATGTGCAAATCGCAGCTATGAGCGCTTGTGTCGGTTCAGTGAAATATTGGAGGCAAACAGTGGCCAAAGCATTGAAAAGTCCATTATTGATTTTATTCGCCTTTGGCTGCGTCGTTTTAAACGCGGTGATTATGTTCTTTTTTGAAAAGGGATTGAAGTATGTGTCTGAGCCAGTTATCAAAACAATTGTTAGTGCTGTGGATTCTATTGTGGATATATCTGGTTTGGGTGTGATTGGTGTTTATTTGGTATTGGGAATTATATCTTTTGCGGTGTATATTGTGTTGCCTCGTCGGGGGAAATTTTGGTTTAAAATGTCCTTTTTATTTGTGATACCATCATTGGTTATTTTGATTAGCATTCATTCGCTTGTGTTTTCTTTTTCGTCTCGGTCAGTGTCGTTATCTGTTTATTTGGCTTATTTTTTGGTGATGCATTTTTTGTGGGGTATGTTCTATGTTGCCACATTTTTTCTTATTCAAAGTATGGCGTTTCTTGCCCATATTTTAACGCAAGTTTGGTGTCATGTGACGCATGATAAAGCAGGTAATTTTTTATTTCAATCACCGGAAGAACAAAAGCAAATTGAAGTGCCTCAGCCCAAAGTGGAAGAAGAATATCAAGTTCCTGAAGTGTTTCGTTAGGGTGTGATTGTTTAAAAAAGCCCCGTTTTCGGGGCTTTTATATTAACTGGATTTCTTACCGTAAATATATCCGTAAATCATACCGACAAAAACGGCTCCTCCGACAATGTTGCCAATTGTGGCCGGTATCAGATTATCCACGATAAATTGTCCCCAAGTGATGTCGGCTCCATTATACATAGCGGCCGGAATAAAGAACATATTGGCGATAGAGTGTTCATACCCTAAGGTAACGAATAACATGACCGGTACCCAAATGCCTAAAGCTTTGCCACAGATGTCTTTGCCGGCATATCCCATCCAAGTGCCAAGACAGACTAGCATATTGGCTCCAATGCCTTTGATAAAGACGGTATACCAATCGTGGCTTAATTTGCCGTTTGCCAATGTATTTAAATAATCGGCGTAAGGAGCCGAGGCAATAATATGTGTTTCGTGTGCCATAAACCATGCCACAAATTGAGCGCCGATAAAATTAAAAGCATAGGCCAAAATCCATACTTTTAATAACTCTGTCCAAGCGGTTTTCTTTTGCATGGTGGATAAAGTTATACCGGCACAATCGCTGGTGAATAAGTCGGCACCGGCAACGGATACCATAATCAAGCCGACAGGGAATAAAGCGCCGGCCATAAATTTAACTAAGCCGATGTTGTGAATGGCTGTTTGTGGCATACCGCCGGCTACAACCACGGTTAATAAACCGCCTAGGGCAATAAAAATGCCACCCATGATGGCCATTAAAGCAAATTTAGTGAAGGGCATTTTTGCTTTGGCACAAGAGGTGTTCGCAAAAATATCCGTAATTTCAGCTGGATTATAATAAGACATAAAAAACTCCTTGGATAAAAAATTATAATGGTCGCTCTTTTAATCTTTTTTGATATAAAATGCAAGATATTTTATTTTTATGTAGTGAATGTGAGGAAGATATCA
>JAFXFY010000117.1 GCA_017513365.1 Alphaproteobacteria bacterium
GCCGTTTAATTTTACGGAAGCATCATTTAATGTCAACATAACGTTGCTTTTCCACATGTTGTCATCATTGGTAATAGAACCGGCGATTTTGGTTTCTGAAGCATTTTTAAATAAGGGCAAATTGCTGGTTAAACCGGCTCGTTCTAAAAATAGGGGTAATTGACCGGCCGAAAAACTGAATGATAACGAATCAATCGTCGCCGTGTTCGTTCCCAGTCCCGATATAGACCCATTGGTTTTTAACGAGGCAGTTGCAACGCCGTTAAATTCGGCTTGGTTGATTGTTAAGGTGCCATTTTGAAGTGTACCGTTTAACATTCCTTTTGTAATAGGTAATTTATGCCATGTTAAGGCATTAAATGTTGTGTTAAATGAGGCGTTCCATGCCTTTAAAACGCTGGCATTCTCTGCCGTTTTTCTAAATAAATTCGGTAAATCGGACAAGTTTGTTTTATCTTTTGGTTCTGTCCAACCGGTATAGGTATCCAAATTTAGGTTGTTAATATCTAAATTGACTGACAAGTTTTTGGATTTATTCAACGCAATATCCACAGAACCAGTTGCATTGACAGCATCAACTGTTAATTTATTGAATTGAACAGACAACGTTTCTGGTGTCCACGTAATTTGAGCATCTGTTTCAATGTTTTTGATGATTTTTTCAATAGAAGGGGGTGTTGCTTGGCCGTCTTGTGTCGGAGCCATTGATGCTTGAATGTTTAATAATTTAAATAATGCCTCGGCATTTGTTGTTTTCCCAGAAATATGAGATATTAAGTAAGAGGTTTTATCTTTTTGGCCGCCATTTATCCGGAATGTAATCGGAGAGGTCTCTAAGATAGTTGTTTTACCGCCGGTTAATGATAATTGATGATTTGCAAATGATATATTGGCAGAGGTATTTTTGAGTGTACCGGTTGGCAAAATCAATTCAGAAATGTTCAATGTTGACTGTATGTTTGGTAAATCGGTTTCTGTATTTGATAAATTTGTCCACCCAAATTTGTCAAAGTAAGGTTTAAAGGCCTCATAATCCAATTTATTAATGGCGATTTGCCCTGTATATGATTCAGCCGAAACAGCTGTTTTAGGAGCATAAGTCAGAGTCGTTGTAATGGCAAACGGATTTTCGTCTGTTCCGAAACGGACAATCAGATTATTTAGTTTATCTTCTAATGGTGTAATGTTTATAGCAAAACTGCCGATAACAGATTGTTTTAGAATATCATTTAAGATAGGAAAACCTAATGCCTCCATTAACGATTGGGGCTGTGTGATGGCAAAAGAAGCATCTCCCCATACCACTTTTTTAGGATCCGACGGCGAAAACTCACCATTAAAATCTAACTGTAATCCGCTGTTTTTTTCGGTAATTTGAGCTGTGATTTTTGAAGCCATGTCATTGCGAATGACCTCGCTGTTGATTTTTCCGGCAAATGTTGTATCAAATATTTTGGCGGTACCGTCAAATTGATAGGGGCCCTTTAAGGAAGATACGGCAATATCTCCGTTTAAAGCCTCAAAAGTTGCCTTTTGTCCGGTAATTTTATTATCATAAACAACGGTTCCGTTTTGAATATGTAATTTTTCTATTTTCATAGTACTTGAGGTATTTTGAGACCCAAGGAACAGAGTATCATTGATGTTACTGTCCGGAGCCGAAAATAACGGAAGATCCCAGTTCGCTTGGTTGTTTTCCAATCGTTCCAAATGTAGCACCGGATTAATTAATTCCACATTTTTAACCACCAAGGGTGTTTCAAATAAGGAGGCCCATTCAATTTGTACCTGTAAGCTGTCAGCCGTCAACATATGTTGTTTTTCGCTGCCTTTGTGATTAGATAGGGTAATGCCATTTAAAACCAAAGTCGGTTGGGGCCACCATTTCAGTGAAGGAGTGCTGGCCACAGTCATTTCTTTACCGGTCAAATCCGCAACAGCCGAAATAATTTGTTGTTGATAACTTTGAGCGTTGAGTGAACGTACTAACAAGTATGCGAATGTACCAACTAATAAGACAGCAATGAATAAAACGGTTAAAATGAATTTTTTCATATGGGTCAACTCCTTGTTTTTTTATACTTATAGCACAAAGGTTTTTTCTTTTAAAGAGGGTTTTTGAAAAAATTTTGATAAAATCAGATATTTCGTTTCCACATATAGGGGAAAAAGACCATAATAACCGTAATGAATTCCAAACGCCCCAACAGCATAGCGAAAGAGAGTATCCATTTTGTAGCATCTGGCAATAAAGCGAATGTTTTATCGGGACCAATCATGTGGCCAAGGGCAGGACCTACATTGGAAAGAGAGGTTAAAGTACCCGATAAGGCGGTTAGTAAATCTAATCCGAATAATGATAAAATTAATGTTAAAATGCCGGCAGAAAAAAAGTACAATCCAATAAAAACCATAATACCAATCAACATATCATCATTGATAGGTTTTTCGCCATATCTGGGGACAAAAACGCCATGTGGTTGCATCAATGATTTCATACGTGTTTTGATGGTTTTTATAAAGACTGAATATCTGAACATTTTGATGCCACCCGAGGTAGACCCGGTACAAGCACCTGTCATTAACAGCATCAAGAAAAATACCATGGCAAAATTGCCCCATAGCATATAGTTTTCTGTGACATAGCCCGTTGTTGTCATGACGGAAATAATGCTGAACAAGGTGGAACGTAATATATCTAAAAAGGCTAACGGTTCAAACGATGCATGATGCCAACGGTATGTAGATATCAATAAAACGGACCAAAAGACAACCCAAAAATAGGTTTTGATTTGTTCGTCATTTTTAATGGTAGTCCATTTACGTTTAACGACTAACAATCCGATAATTAAAGGTAAACCGGATACTGCCATAAAAAAGGTAATAATCCATTCTACAGCCGGATTATGAAAATATCCAACTGAGGTATCTTTTGTTGAAAACCCCCCCGTAGAAATAGTTGTCATTGCGTGATTAATAGCATCAAAAATGCTCATACCGGCTAACCATAAACAAATAGCACATGCTACCGATAACAGCAAGAAAAAGTAAATAATACCTTTAAGTGTTTGAGCCATTTTAGGAGCAGATTTATCTGACTTTTCTGAAGATTCAGTTGTGAAAAAATGCATGCCTCCGATATGTAAAGACGGCAGAACCATCAAAGCAACCACAATAATGCCCAAGCCACCAAACCATTGAGTGAGTGAACGCCACAGTAAAATACCGTGATCCATGGTATCTAAGTCGGTAAAGATGGTGGCTCCGGTTGTTGTCAGACCAGACATGGATTCAAAAAAAGCATCCGTAAAGGACATATCATATATTGAAAAATAAAAAGGCAACGAGGAAAATAAAGCAAAAACCAACCAAATCAATGTCGTTGTTAAGAACATTTCTTTGGGGCGTAATGGTTCGGGATCCGTTTTAAATAGTTTTCTAAAAATTAACCCGCATAATACGGTAGACGAACCGGCTAAGAAAAAAGGGGTAGCCGTTTCTTTGCCGTGATTAATATAGTCGGCAATACCGGGGATAACCATACCCACGCCACAGATAATCAGCATGAGACTGGTAATAGAAAAAATCAATTTAAAACGCATTTTTTTGCCTCTTTTAATGATAATTTATAATTTATTGTGGAAAATTACAATAAAAAAGTGTATAAGAAAAGAACAAAATAAGAATAAAAAATAAAAAAGGATGGAAAATGCCGTATTTTGATGCTCATTTGCATTTGGTGCCGGACGATGTGATTTTGCGGGCGGTGGCTAAAAATGTGCGGACTTTTTTTGTGAATGCAACCGGTCCGAAAGATTGGGGGGGTGTTTTGGCTCAATCTAATCGGTTGCTTGGGGTGTATCCGTGTTTAGGTGTCCATCCGTGGTTTATTGATGATATAACTCCTTTATGGGAAAATGACTTAAAGAAACTGTTGAAAGAAAATCCAATAGCAATGGTGGGTGAAATCGGTTTAGATGGAACCAGACCTGATATGGAAAAACAAATGGATATATTCTTTCGTCAGTTAAAAATTGCCGATGAAATGGGGCGGGCCGTTCATATTCATTGTGTCAAAGCTTGGCCTCAGATGTTGGAAATTTTAGGACAATTTAAAGGTGTAAAAATCTTAATGCATCGTTTTTCCGGAGATGAAGTATTGGTGCAAAAGTTGCGTTTTTTTAATGCCTATTTTTCGGTATTAAATGCCCATGTATTATCTGTTATTCCCGATAATCGTGTTTTGGTGGAAACAGATGCTCCGGACGGATTAAAAACGCCGGAAAATATTCCCGATTTAGTGGATCAATTACGGTTGCAACCAGATTATCTTTGGCAAAATTTGGAGTTGTTTTTAGATGGAAGATAGATTATCAAGAACACGTTTGTTGTTGGGTGATGAGGCGATGGAAAAACTCGCCCGTTCTACTGTTATGGTGGTCGGGTGCGGTGCCGTTGGTGGATTTGCGATTGAGGCGTTGGCACGCAGTGGTGTCGGCAAACTTATTTTAGTGGATTTTGATGTGGTCAAGGAAAGCAATATCAACCGTCAGATTTTTGCACTTCATTCCACGCTCTATCAAGAAAAAGCCGTTGTCGCCCGTAATCGGATTCGGGATATTTCACCCGATATTAAGGTGGAAATTTTACCGGTTTTGGTAAATGCTGATACGATTGATGAGGTGTTAGACAGACGTGTTGATTTTGTGATTGATGCGATTGATACCTTAAATCCCAAAACGATTTTGATTGAACAATTAATGGCTCGGGGGATTCCGTTTATTTCCAGTATGGGGGCGGCTTTAAAAACGGATGCAAGCAAAATAGCGATTGTGCCGATGAAAAAAACCATTCATTGTCCGCTTGCCTTTTTCGTGCGTAAACGGTTGCGCAAACGAGGTGTGGATTTAACTTTCCCTGTGGTGTATTCATGTGAAGACGTATCGCAAAAATTGCATTTAGAAATGCCGGATGCGCCCGAAAATGAAACAGGGCGAGTGCGTCACAATATGGGGTCTTTACCGACTATAACGGGTATTTTTGGATTGTTGTGTGCAAATTATACGATTGAGTATTTAAGGGAACATAAATAATGAGTGATATTTTTGATTTTGATGAAGCCGATGTTGCTTCAGCCGAACCGGTAAAAGCAAAACACGAACCGGAATTTTTAAAGGCGCTTAATCCTGAACAATACCAAGCTGTTACCACAACCGAAGGGCCGGTGTTGGTGTTATCGGGTGCCGGAACGGGAAAAACACGCGTGCTGACGACCAGAATTGCCTATATTTTAGCGATGGGTTTAGCGCGTCCTTGGGAAGTTTTAGCCGTTACCTTTACAAATAAGGCCGCTAAAGAAATGAAAGAACGTCTTGAAAAAATGGTGGGGCCGGATGCTCGGTCAGTGTGGCTTGGGACATTTCACCGCATTGGTGTTCGTATTTTAAGTAAATATCCGGAATGTGTTGGTTTAAAACCGAACTTTGTTGTGTTGGGGACAGATGATCAAGAACGCCTTGTTAAACAAATTATGCAAGGTGCCGGCGTTGATATTAAACGCTATACACCCGCCACAATGTTAGATATCATTCAGCGTTGGAAAGACAGAGGGTTAGCCCCTTCGGCCGTAACCGGTGCTCAAAACAGTGGTTTTTGTGAGGGGCGGGCGCTTGGGTTTTATCATGTTTATCAACAACGCCTGAGAGAATTAAATGCCGTTGATTTCGGGGATTTGTTGTTGTTGCCGTTAGAGTTGTTTAAAATTCGGCCCGATATTTTAGCCGGATATCAAAATCAATTTCGTTATATTTTAGTGGATGAGTATCAAGATACAAATATCGCCCAATATATGTTTCTGAGATTGCTGAGCAAAGCCTATGGCAACTTGTGTTGTGTTGGGGATGATGACCAATCTATTTATTCTTGGCGTGGAGCTGAGGTTGAAAATATTTTGGGATTTGATAAGACATTTACGGATGCCCTCACCATTCGTTTGGAACGCAACTATCGGTCTACCGAACATATTTTAGGGGCGGCCAGTGCGTTAATTTCCAATAACTCAGGCCGTCTTGGTAAAACATTAAAGGTAGCCAATGAAACAGCTGGAGGCGGTGAACTTGTCAAAGTGTCCGGTTATTGGAACGGTTCTGATGAGGCCGAAAAAATTATTCAAGAAATTGAGGTGCAACAGGCAAGGGGAACACCTTTATCCGATATGGCCATTTTAGTGCGTGCTTCGTTCCAAACACGTGAATTTGAAGAGGTGTTGTTGAGGTATGGTATCCCCTATAAAGTGATTGGCGGATTTAAGTTTTATGAACGTGAAGAAATTCGGGATGCGGTGGCTTATTTGCGCTTAATTTTAAACCAAACGGATGATTTGGCGTTCTTGCGTGTGGTAAATAAACCCCGCCGTGGAATTGGTGATAAAGTGATAGAGGTGTTAACAACGGCCGCCAAAACGCATTCGGTCAGTTTATTTGAAGCCATTGCTTGGGCGGAATTAAAGCCGGCTGTGCGTAAAACACTTGATTGGTTTGTTAATTTGATTAAAGAGGGTAAAGAATTATCCAAAAGTATGAATCCGGCGCAGGTTGCTAATAAAATTTTGGAAGATTCCGGCTATATGACCATGTGGCGGATGGATAAATCCATTGAATCCGATGGGCGTATTGAAAATATTAAAGAATTATATAACGTGCTGGGTGATTTTGCCAGCTTGAATGAATTTTTGGATTATGCCGCTTTGGTAACGGACACGGATGATAAAACAGAAGGCGAGCAGTTGGTCGTGATGACGTTGCATGCTTCCGAAGGGTTGGAATTTGATAATGTCTTTTTGCCGGGGTGGGAAGAAGGGTTATTTCCGCACCAAAAAGCGTTAGATGAAGCGGGTGATGAGGGATTAGAGGAAGAACGACGTTTGGCCTATGTCGGGCTTACTCGGGCGAAAAAACGCGCCTATATTTCTTATGCATCTAGCCGAAAAATGTATGGACAATGGCAAAATCCAATGCCTAGCCGGTTTGTAGATGAATTACCGGCGGATCATATTATGGATTGCACCGAAAATGCGATGGGCAGACGAGGGGCGTACGACCGTATTGACCGCTATGTGGCCGATTTGGAACGTAAGGGAAAAACATTTGCTTCGTTTGATAATTGGACGCCCAATTATACGCCGCCTAAAAAAACAAAACGGCTTGGAAAAAGAGTTTTCCATGACTCTTTCGGATATGGGACGGTTATTCGGGAAGAGGGCGATCGTTTAGAGGTGCACTTTGATGATGTGGGCCCGAAAAAAGTGCTGGCCAGATTTTTAGAGGCCGTGTAATCCTTTTACGTATAAAAAACTTGAGATTTTGAAAAAAATCTGCTATATTGGCCCTTAACATTAAGAAAGGGCCAAAAATGATTTTTTCAAAAACAGAACGACGCCTCAGTTATCGGTATTTGCGTTCTCGTAAGCAGACGGGATTTGTTTCGGTGATTGCCGGTTTTTCCTTTTTGGGAATTATGTTGGGCGTGGCGACCTTAATCATTGTGATGAGCGTGATGAATGGGTTTAAAGAGGAACTCTTGACACGTGTTTTGGGGATTAATGGTCAAATGGGTGTTTATCCGGCTTGGGGGGATGCGCTGGCTGATTTTGAAAAGAAAAAGATGGATGTGTTGACTGTTGCCGGTGTGTCGGTCGTTATTCCGGTGGTGGATGGTCAGGTTATGGCATCATCCGAAAACAGTTCTTCCGGTGTTATGGTTCGGGGGATGCAGGCCGATGATTTTAAAAATCGTGATATTTTAATGGATAAATATCGGGGAGGCGATTTGGCTGAATTTGAAGGTAATGCCGTTATTTTGGGGTATCGGTTGGCCTCTAAAATGGCCGTTAGAACCGGAGATACAATTACGCTCGTGTCACCCAAAGGAAATATCACCGCCTTTGGTACAATTCCGAAAATGAAATCGTATCGGGTGCTGGGGGTATTTGATACCGGTATGTTTGAATATGACGGTAATTTTATTTTTATGCCCTTGTCTGAGGCTCAAAAGTTTTTTATGACAAAGGATCGCGTTTCTCATTTGGAAATTTTTACTCATAAAAACGCCGATATTGAAACCGTTTTAAAGGGTGTTTTTGATGTGGCGGGTGAAGATGCTCAAGTGTATGATTGGCGTTATACGAATCAAGCCTTTTTTAATGCGATTGAAGTGGAACGCAATGTCATGTTTTTGATTTTGACATTGATTATTGTTGTGGCGGCCTTTAACATGATTTCCGGTTTGATTATGTTGGTAAAAGATAAAGGAAAAGATATCGCCATTTTGCGCACGATGGGTATGACCAAAGGGGCCGTGCAACGCGTATTTTTAATGGCTGGCCTGATTATTGGATTCGCCGGCACTTTTGCAGGGTTAATTTTGGGCTTGCTGTTTTCCTACAACATTGATGCCATCAAGGAATGGTTAGAGGGATTATCGGGCAGGGAATTGTTTTCGGCCGAAATTTATTTCTTATCCCATTTGCCGGCCAAAGTAGATTTAACTGAAGTTGCGGTTGTGGTCGTGATGTCTTTGGTGTTAAGTTTGCTGGCCACTTTGTACCCATCTTGGAAAGCCAGTCGTACAGATCCGGTGGAGGCGTTAAGATATGAATAAAGCGGTTTTGGAACTTAAAAATATTCAGCGTCATTTTGGTAAGGGTGAAACAATTACCGAGGTATTAAAAGGGATTGATTTAAAAATTAATGCCGGTGAAATTGTGGCATTGGTCGGGCCGTCCGGTTCGGGCAAATCAACACTGCTTCAAATCGCTGGGCTTTTGGATACACCCAGTGGCGGAACGATTTTTGTAGCGGGTAAAAATGCCTCAAAGGCCGGTGATAAAAAACGTACCTCTTTGCGTCAAAATTATATGGGATTTGTGTATCAAGCCCATTTACTGTTGCCGGATTTTAGTGCTTTGGAAAACGTGATGATGCCGATGTTGTTGGCGGGTGTTAAGGAAAGTGAAGCCAAAGAACGTGCTACAAAATTATTGGATATGGTCGGTTTGTCGCATCGGTTGACACATCGTTCGGGACAACTGAGTGGTGGTGAACAACAACGGGTGGCAATTGCCAGATCTTTGGCGAATAATCCTAAATTGTTGTTGGCCGATGAACCGACGGGGAACTTAGACCCCAAAACGGCCGAAACGGTATTCCAGATGTTATTGGATGTGGTGCGGCAAACGGGCCTATCGGCTTTAATTGCGACACATAATCCGGAACTGGCCGCCCGAATGGATAGACGAATTACAGTAGAAGACGGAATTTTGAAAGAGTTAGATTAATATGATGACCCCCGAATTTATTCACTTGCGTGTGCATACGGCTTATTCTTTGTTGGAAGGCGCCATTAAGGTTGAAAAACTGGCTAAATGGGCTGTGGATAACAATATGCCAGCGATTGGTATGGCGGACAGTGGAAATATTTACGGGGCGATGGCGTTGGCAAAAGAGGCCGCAGGGAAGGGTGTTCAACCGATTTTAGGGTGTCAGTTGTTGATTAAATCTCCCGAACGTGAAAAAAATGCGTTTAAGGTGGAAAAGCCAACGTATGACAAGGTTGTTGTTCTGGTTCAATCCGAACAAGGGTATCAAAATTTATTATTGCATTTTACGCCGTATTACATGGGTGAAGATAAACAATCTCAGCCACACTTAACATTAGACGAGTTAATGGAAAATACCGAAGGACTCATTTTGTTGACAGGTGGGTCTGAAGGGATTTTGGCGCGTCCGATTTTAAACGGTCATCCGGAATTTGCCGAAGAAATTTTGAAAAAATTAGAGGCGGCTTTCCCAGGGCGAACCTATATGGAAATTCAACGCCATGGGACCGAAAAAGAAAATAAAACCGAGCCGGCGTTTTTGGATTTAGCCTATAAACACAACATTCCGTTGGTGGCCACGAATGAAGCGTATTTTATGGATCCCGATATGTATGAGGCACATGACGCCATGTTGTGTATTGCCGAAAAAACGTATGTGTCGGTGGATGACAGACGTAAAGAAACGCCGGAACATTATTTGAAAACGGCTGAGCAAATGAAAGAGTTGTTTGCCGATTTGCCCGAGGCAATACAAAATACCGTTCAGATTGCTAAGCGATGCTTTTTTATGGCGAAAAAGAAAAAGCCGGCCTTCCCGAATTACGATTGTAAGGGAAAAACCGAAGATGAAGCGTTGCAGGATATGGCCTATAAAGGCTTTGAAATGCGTATGCAAGGGCGTTCAGACGAAGAAAGACAAAAGTATAAAGAACGTCTTGATTATGAGTTGGGCATCATTAAACAAATGGGATTCCCGGGCTACTTCCTTATTGTGGCTGACTTTATTCAATGGTCAAAGGCTAATGGTGTGCCTGTGGGCCCGGGGCGTGGGTCCGGTGCCGGTTCTGTGGTGGCTTGGTGTTTAACAATTACCAACATTGATCCCTTAAGATTTAATTTGCTGTTTGAACGGTTTTTAAATCCGGAACGTGTGAACATGCCCGACTTTGACGTTGATTTTTGTCAGGAAAATCGTGGTAAAACGATTGAGTATGTGCAAAATAACTATGGCTTTGACCATGTGGCTCAAATTATTACCTTCGGTAAGTTGCAAGCCAAAGCCGTTATCCGAGATGTCGGTCGCGTGCTTCAAATTCCATATCCGGTTGTGGATAGGTTGTCTAAATTAGTGCCAAACGAACTAGGAATTACGCTGAAAGAGGCAATTGAAAAAGAACCCGAATTTGAAAATCAAGCCCGTTCAGAAGAAAGCATTAAGCATTTATTGGAAATTGCCCTTAAATTAGAGGGGCTCAACCGAAATTCTTCTACGCACGCCGCCGGTGTGGTGATTGGAAATAAACCACTTGACCAAATTGTGCCGATTTATAAAGATCCGTCATCTGATATGCCGGTAACTCAATATAATATGAAATTCGTGGAAGATGCCAGCTTAATTAAGTTTGACTTTTTGGGGCTGAAAACACTGACCACGATTAAAAAGACGGCTGATCTTATTCGGTTGCGTGGGATAGAAATTGATGAAAATGATTTACCGCTTGATGACGAAGAAACATTTAAGTTATTAAAATCGGCCAATACTTCGGGCGTGTTCCAATTGGAAAGTGCCGGTATGCGTAAAATCTTGCACGATATGCAACCCGATAAAATTGAAGATATTGTGGCTTTGGTGTCTTTGTATCGTCCGGGGCCGATGGACAGTATTCCCAGCTATATTGCCCGTAAAAAAGGAACGGAAGAACCCGATTACTTGCACCCGATGTTAGAGGGGATTTTAAAAGAAACCTATGGCATTATGATTTACCAAGAACAGGTGATGCAAATTTCTCAGGTGATGGCCGGTTATACGTTGGGCGGAGCCGATTTGCTGCGTCGGGCGATGGGTAAAAAAATCAAAGAGGAAATGGTTCGTCAACGGGGTATCTTTATTGAGGGGGCGACGGCCAAAGGGGTTGACCAAAAGGTTGCCGAGAATGTGTTTGATAAGATGGCCAAATTTGCCGAATACGGATTTAATAAATCGCATGCCGCCGCCTATGCCTATATTGCGTATCAAACGGCGTATTTAAAGGCGCATTATCCAGTTGAATTTATGGCCGCCACAATGACGCTTGATAAAATCAATACGGATAAATTGGCATTCTTTAAAAATGACTTAGACCAAATGAAAATTAAGGTCTTACCGCCGGATATCAATAAATCCGGTGTGGATTTTACGGTGGAAAACGGCTGTGTGCGGTATGCTCTGTCTGCCGTTAAAAATGTGGGTGAGGCCGGTATGCAAGCGGTCGTGGCCGAACGTGATAAAAACGGGCCGTTTAAATCTATTGAAGATTTTGCTAAACGTATGGATTCGTCTGTACTCAATAAACGGTATATTGAAAATTTGGCCAAAGCCGGAGCGTTTGAGTGTTTGGATAAAAATCGGGCAAAAGTGTATAGTAATGTTGAAAAAATCATCGCTTTTTCGGCTCAGGAAACACAAGCACGCAACAGTTCGCAAATCAGTTTGTTTGGTGATACGGTCCAAGCCACAAAATTTAAAATGGACGAAGTACCGGAATGGCCTCATTTGGAAAAATTGACTATGGAATCTGAGGCTATCGGTTTTTATTTGTCGGCTCACCCATTAGATGCGTTTGAAGCGGTTTTTGAACGGTTGCGCGTGTCTTCTTCATCCGATTTGGATAAATTGGTGCAAATGGCGGGGGCGTCTAAAGTATCTTTGGCGGCGATTGTGTCCGATGTGCGGGAAAAAATTTCTCAAAAAGGTAATCGTTTCGGTATTATTTCGGCGACGGATAAGGGCGGAGCGTTTGAGGTCTTTACGTTTGCCGAAACGTTGACAAACACCAGGGAGAAGTTAAAATCCGGTCAGCCGTTATTGCTGAATATTATGGCAGATAAACGGCCGGATGATGAACGAGTGCGGTTGTCATTGTTAAGTGCCGATTACCTCAATGATATTATGTCCAAAACGGCGGCGTCTGTGATTATTACGGTGGGCAGTGCGGAATGCGTGCCGGCACTCGCCCGAACGATTGAACAACAACCTCGTGGTCAAAGCCGAGTCTTTATTGTGGTGAAAACAGATGAGTTTGATGTGGAAATTTCATTGAATGGTCGTTATACCATTCAAGGCGATGCCATTAATCATTTGCAACATATGGCCGGTATTTTGGATGTGCGTCAGGTTTAAAAACGTGAGTTAACAAAAAATTAAGCGTCGCCTTAAAAAAGGACTTGACAATCAAAATAAAAAAGGGTATAGTGGCTTGTCTTAACTTTTAGGGGATGATTCATTTGAAAGTTAAGGAAAGACGGTAAGGGGTATAGCTCAGCTGGTAGAGCATCGGTCTCCAAAACCGAGGGCCGTGGGTTCGAATCCTACTGCCCCTGCCATTTAAAAAGATATTTTATATGATCCCTAAGCAAGAGGTTGGGGATTATTTAAAATAACTTTAAAAACAATGTGTTAACTAAACAGAAAGAGATAAAAGGCATGAAAACATCACCCGCTCAATTTGTTCGTCAGGTTAAACAAGAAATTTCTAAAATTACTTGGCCGACACGTTCTGAAACAGTTCAAGGAACTATTACCGTTATTGTTATGAGTGTGGTGTTAGCAGGCTTTTTATTTTTAATTGATTTAATTTTTGCTTATGCTATCCGCTTAATTGTGGGTTAATTTTGGAGGTTTTTTATGGCGATTCGTTGGTATGTTATCCATGCTTATTCCGGTTTTGAAAAGAAAGTGGCTGAATTTATTAAAGAACAAGCCGATAAAAAAGGTTTGGGCGATAAAGTAGAACAAGTTTTGGTGCCGGAAGAAAATGTGATTAGTGTCAGAAACGGTACTAAAGTGGAATCTGCTCGTAAATTCTTCCCAGGGTATGTGCTTGTGAAAATGGAAATGACGGATGAAACATGGCATTTGGTGAACTCTACGCCGAAGGTAACTGGTTTCTTGGGTGGTAAAAAACCGACTCCGATTACGGAAAAAGAAGCTATGCACATCTTGCACCAAGTTCAAGAGGGTGTGGATCGTCCGAAATCTGTTTTAACCTTTGAAGTGGGTGAACAAGTTCATGTAAACGAAGGTCCGTTCGCTTCCTTTGTCGGTACGGTTGAAGAAGTGGATACAGAAAAAGAACGCTTAAAAGTGTTGGTTTCCATCTTTGGTCGTGCAACGCCGGTGGATTTGGACTTTACACAAGTTAAAAAGGTTTAAAAATTTTCGGGGATAGGGGTAAAAGCGGTTCGTACCCATATCCTTGGTAGCAGAAGAGCCATTCTTCGCACTACCAAAACTTCAAAACAAGAAATTGTTCATGGACCGTTGAATTTAAAAATTGAAGGTTGTCAAAATGGCAAAAAAAATTATTGGTTTTATCAAACTTCAAATTGAAGCTGGTAAAGCAAACCCGTCACCTCCAGTCGGTCCGGCTTTAGGTCAACGTGGTTTAAATATTATGGAATTCTGTAAAGCATTTAACGCAAAAACACAAAAAGAAGAACCGGGTTCTCCGATTCCTGTGATTATCACAGCTTACGCAGACCGTACATTCTCTTTTGTAACAAAATTACCTCCGGTCAGCTACTTAATTAAAAAAGCTGCCAATGTGAAAAGTGCTTCAAAAGAACCGGGTCGTAAAAAAGTGGCTAAAATCACTATGGCTCAAGTAAAAGAAATCGCAGAAAAGAAAATGCCGGATTTGAACTGTCATACGGTTGAAGCCGCTATGCAAATGGTGTCCGGTCAGGCTCGTTCTATGGGTATTGATGTAGTGGAGTAAGACGATGAAACAAGGAAAAAGATTGCAAAACGCTTACAAAACAGTTGATGCCGCTAAATTGTATGAATTGGCCGAAGCTGTTAAAACAGTGAAAGATAATGCGAAAGCTAAATTTGACGAAACAATTGATATCGCCGTTCAATTAGGTGTTGATCCGCGTCAATCCGATCAAATGATTCGTGGTGCCGTATCCTTACCGAACGGAACAGGTAAAACTTTGAAAGTGGCTGTGTTTGCCAAAGGTCCGAAAGCTGAAGATGCTAAAAAAGCCGGTGCAGACATCGTCGGTGACGAAGATTTAATGAACGATATCATGGGTGGCAAAATTGACTTCCAACGTTTAATCGCTACACCGGATATGATGGGTGTTGTCGGTCGTTTGGGTAAAATTTTGGGCCCGAAAGGTTTAATGCCGAACCCAAAACTGGGAACAGTAACGATGGATGTTGCCGAAGCAGTGAAAGCTGCTAAAGCTGGTCAAGTTCAATTCCGTGTGGATTCCGCCGGTATTGTTCATGCCGGTATCGGTAAAGCCAGTTTCGATTGTGAAAAATTGGAACAAAACGCCGTTGCTTTTGTTAAGGCCTTAATCGCTTTGAAACCGGCTACCTCTAAAGGTGTGTACTTGAAACAAGTTGCTTTAAGTTCTACACAAGGTGTTGGTGTTAAAGTTGCTTTGGGTGCCTTTAACGGCTAAAAAAGTTTGGGTCTCACATATGTGGGACCCGAAAAATTGCCTGTCAAAGACGGTGGGTGCCTATCACGGGATAGGATATAAAGGAAAGCATTCCGCCCATTCAGACAGAAAAGATAAGATTGATATCCTTTTAGGGTTGAAGATTGAAAATTTCTGGACAGGTTTTAGTGGGATGACATAGGAAACTGTGAAATCCTTTGTGAGAAACCAAGGAAAGAAATTTCCTTATTTTGGAGACAAGATCGTGAAACGTGAAGAAAAACAACAGTTGATTTCCGAATTGCATGACGTTTTCAACAAAGCCGGTTTGGTTGTTGTTACCTTGAACAAAGGGTTGACAATGCCTCAAACAACGGAATTGAGAAACGCTGTTCGTGCAGACGGTGCCAACTATCGTGTAACAAAAAACCGTTTGACTAAATTGGCTCTTGCAGGAACACCATGTGAATCTATGGCTGATTTAATGGTTGGTCCGACCGGTCTGGCTTATTCCGAAGACGCTTTGTCTGCGGCTAAGGCAGTTGTGAAAATGGCAAAAGCTACTGACAAATTTGAAGTTGTCGGTGGTGTCATGAACGGTCAAAAAGTTTCCGTTGCAACAATCCAAGAATTGGCTGCTTTGCCATCTTTGGACGAATTGCGCGGCAAATTGGTTGGCTTGTTGGTCGCTCCTGCGGGTGCTATTGCTCGTGTATGCAAGGCTTATTCGGAAAAAGAAGAACAAGCCGCTTAATTGTTTTTATACAGCAATTGTTCGGTCGCCTTATTTTTTTAGAACCGCTTAACTACTTGATGTATGTAAGAGTTCCTCAAAAATGACAGGCTCCCTCCACTTGCTCCCTAAAAATCAATTAAATGAAAATAGGGAAAAACAACATACAAAAGCAAAAGTCAAAAAATAAATATTAACAATCAAATAAACTCCCTGCGGGGAACAAACTAAAAAAGGATAAATAAAATGGCTGATTTAAATAAAATCGTAGAAGAATTATCTGCTTTAACAATCTTGGAAGCAGCTGAATTGTCTAAAATGTTAGAAGAAAAATGGGGCGTTTCCGCCGCTGCTCCGGTAGCTGTTGCTGCCGCTGGTGCTGCCGGTGCTGCCGCTGAAGAAAAAACAGAATTTGACGTAATCTTGGTTGATGGCGGTGCTAACAAAATCAACGCTATTAAAGAAGTACGTACAATCACTGGTTTAGGCTTGAAAGAAGCTAAAGACTTAGTTGAAGGTGCTCCGAAAGAACTCAAAAAAGGCGTATCTAAAGACGAAGCCGAAAAACTCAAAACACAATTAGAAGCAGCTGGTTGTAAAGTAGAATTGAAATAATTCGATTTGGCTGATGACGTGTTTGTTTGACCTTTAGGGAAAAATGAGCACGTCATGGCCCTTTCTAAAACCCCTACTGCTGAAAGGTTTTAGAAAACGCATCTGAAAACGAAATTTTCGTCTTCAGATTTTTGACAAAAAAGACAGGTCCCGATTCCTTTTAATCGGAAAGGTTTTTATTTTTATGGGGAAAAGCATGATTAAACGTGATATAAATCGCAGAAGAGTCCGCAAAAGTTTCGGAAAAATCGAATCTGTGGCTGAAATGCCCAACTTAATTGATGTTCAAAAAAGTTCTTATGACCAGTTTTTACAATGGGGTGTGCCCGTTTCAAAAAGACAAGATACTGGTTTACAAGCCGTTTTTAAATCGGTTTTCCCAATTCATGATTTCGCCGGCCGTGGGGATTTAGAATTCGTTAAATACGAATTAGACACGCCGAAGTTTGATGTTGATGAATGTTTGAAAAGGGGCTTAACATTTGGGGCTCCTGTCCGCGCCACTTTGCGTTTGGTTGTTTGGGATACAGATATGACAACCGGTGTGCGTTCCATTCGCGACATTAAAGAACAAGATGTTTATATGGGCGATTTGCCGTTAATGACCGAAACAGGTACATTTATCGTCAATGGTACAGAACGTGTTGTTGTTTCTCAAATGCATCGTTCCCCGGGTGTATTCTTTGACCATGATAACGGTGAAACACACTCATCGGGTAAATATTTGTTTGCTGCTCGTATCATTCCGTACCGTGGGTCTTGGATTGATTTTGAATTTGATGCCAAAGATTTGGTCTATGTGCGTATTGACCGCCGTCGTAAAATTCCGGCATCTTCTTTCTTATATGCCTTAGACAGTGAATATACAGCCGCTAAACGTGCTGAAGCCGTTGCAAATGGAACAGAAATTGATCCGTCTGATGTGTATGGGATGAGTAAGGAAGAAATCTTGAATTACTTCTATGAAACCGTTACATTTACAAAAGATAAAAAACATTGGAAAACGGCTTTTGTTCCGGCTTTGTTCAAAGGTGTGAAATTATCTCATGACTTAGTTGATGCCGAAACAGGTAAAGTGGTTTTGGAAAAAGGCGAAAAAATTACGGCTGGTAAAGCCAATAAATTGGTCAAAGATGGATTGAAAGAAATTCGTGTTGAAGCCGAAGAATTATTGGGCCGTTTTGTGGCGACTGATTTCGTTGATGAAAGCACCGGTGAAGTGGTTATGGAAGCCGGTAATGAAATCACGGAAGATGACTTGGCTAAATTAAATGAAATGAAGGTCAAAGAAATCCAAGTGTTGCATATTGACTATGTCAACGTTGGTCCGTACATTCGTAACACATTGGTTGCCGATAAAAATACGACACGTGAAGAGGCCTTAATTGATATTTACAAAATCATGCGTCCGGGTGAATTGCCGGTTGTTGAAACAGCTGACGCTTTATTCCGTAGTTTATTCTTTGATTTAGAACGTTATGATTTGTCTGCTGTCGGTCGTGTTAAAATGAATGCCCGTTTGGGTGTTGATAACGCCGATGTGCCGGATAGCGTTCGTGTTCTTCGCAAAGATGATATCTTGCGTATTTTGAAAACATTGGTTGAATTAAAAGACGGTAAAGGTCAAATTGATGATATTGATAACCTCGGAAACCGTCGTGTCCGTTCCGTTGGTGAATTGATGGAAAACCAATACCGTTTAGGATTACTGCGTATGGACAGAGCTATTAAAGAACGTATGACATCCAGCGAAATTGATGCCGTTATGCCGTACGATTTAATTAATGCCAAACCATTAAGCGGTGCTGTTCGTGAATTCTTTGCATCCAGCCAATTGTCTCAATTTATGGATCAAAACAACCCATTATCCGAAATTACACACAAACGTCGTTTGTCCGCTTTGGGTCCTGGTGGGTTGACAAGAGATCGTGCCGGTATGGAAGTACGTGACGTTCATCCGACACACTATGGCCGTATCTGTCCGATTGAATCTCCGGAAGGTCAAAACATTGGTTTGATTAACTCATTGGCCAGTTATGCAAAAATCAACCAATACGGTTTCATTGAAAGTCCGTACCGCAAAGTGATTGATGGTAAAGTAACTGATGAAGTGCATTATTTGTCCGCTATGGAAGAAGCTCGCTATACAGTGGCTCAAGCCAACGCTAAAGTGGATGAAAACGGTAAATTGACGGAAGATTTGGTGACATGCCGTCGTGCCGGTGAAGTTGTTTTGGCAAAACCGGAAGAAATTGATATGATTGACGTGTCTCCGCAACAAGTTGTGTCCGTTGCCGCCAGTTTGATTCCGTTCTTAGAAAACGATGACGCTAACCGTGCTTTGATGGGATCCAACATGCAACGTCAAGCTGTGCCATTATTGCGTAGTGAAGCTCCGTTCGTTGGCACAGGTATGGAAGCCGCTGTGGCCAAAGATTCCGGTGCCGCAATTGCAGCCAAACGTGCCGGTGTGGTTCAACAAGTTGACTCTGCTCGTATCGTTATCCGTGCGACAAGCGATTTGTCCACAACAACATCTGGTGTAGATATCTATAACCTGAAAAAATTCCAACGTTCCAACCAAAGCACATGTATGACACAATTACCACTTGTGCAAGTGGGTGATAAAGTTGAAAAAGGCGAAATCATTGCCGATGGTCCATGTACAAACTTGGGTGAACTCGCTTTGGGACGTAACGTTTTGGTGGCCTTTATGCCTTGGAATGGTTATAACTACGAAGACTCCATCTTGATTTCCGAACGTATTGCCAAAGATGATGTATTTACATCCATTCACTTGGAAGAATTTGAAGTCGTTGCCCGTGATACAAAATTGGGTCAAGAAGAAATCACTCGTGATATTCCGAACGTTGGTGAAGAAGGTTTGAAACAATTGGATGAAACGGGTGTTATCTACTTAGGTGCCGAAGTCAAAGCTGGTGATATCTTAGTCGGTAAAGTTACACCGAAAGGTGAAACAATCATGACTCCGGAAGAAAAATTGTTGCGTACCATCTTCGGTGAAAAAGCCGCCGATGTTCGTGATAGTTCTTTGCGTGTGCCTCCAGGGGTTTCCGGTACAGTTGTTGACGTTCGTATCTTTACCCGCCGTGGTTTAGAAAAAGATGAACGTGCTCGTTCCATTGAACAAGCCGAAATTTCCAAATTGGCTAAAGACCGTGATGACGAACGTGCGATTTTGCAAGGCAGTTTTGCTCGTCGTGTTCGTGATTTGGTTGAAGGTCAAAAAGCCAACAAGTTTGAAGGCATTAAAGCCGGAACCGTGTTGACAAAAGAAATTTTGGCCGATATTGCTGATTACAATTTGCGTAAATTGTCCGTTCAAGATGACAAAGTGATGAGCCAATTGGAAGAAATGGTTCAAACTTTGGAACAATCCGAAAAAGATTTACAAGCCAAATTTGAAAACCGTGTTGAAAAATTACAACGTGGTGATGAAA
>JAFXFY010000118.1 GCA_017513365.1 Alphaproteobacteria bacterium
AAAATACAGGCCGTCCGATTACCATACAAAAACGCAGATGTGATGCAGATTCTGTTGCCTAAACAAGAGGTAAATTTTAATGAGTTTATTCAAAAGTTATCAGCACAGGATTTATATTTAAAATACTATCCAGTTCCGGTGTTTTTGAAATTGCCCAGATTTAAAACTGATCTTAAAATCTCTATGAACGATTATTTTAAAAAATGGAACATTCAAAGTATTTTTGATACAAGAAAAGCGTCATTACCTATGTTGTCTAATGAGCCAAAAATAGTAACAGACATTATTCATCAAGCCAATATAAATGTTTTTGAAAAAGGAACAGAGGCAGCAGCAGCAACAGTAATAAGCGTAAAAGCAACAGGCCGAGGAAGGAGGGATAAGCCTTTATCTCCCAAAGAATGGTATATACCGTTTTTTGCCGAGCGCCCCTTTATTTTTATGATAAATAATGGTGATTTTATTGGGGTATATACAAAGGGAAAATTAGTTGAAATTTCTAAGCTGTCGGAATAATAAGATTAACAGATAGGATGTGAAAACACCCCTTGGACAAGGGGTGTTTTTATTGAGGCATTTTTATCCTTATTCAGCCAATTTTTTATCCAACAATTGATTGGCGAGGGCCGGATTAACTTTACCGCCTGAGGCCTTCATAATTTGCCCCACAAACCAACCTTTTAATTTATCTTTACCGGCTTTGATTTCGGCGACTTTATCTTGATTAGCGGATAAAATTTCCTCAATCAATTTTTCAATAGCGCCGGTATCGGATTCTTGTTTCAGACCTTTTTCTTCCACAATAACGGCTGGTTCTTTACCGGTTTCGGCCATAATCTCAAAGACCTCTTTGGCGATTTTACCGGAGATTGTCCCATCGGCAATTAACCCCACCAAAGCGCCTAAATTTTTAGCCGACACAGGGCTGTTTGACACGGTCAAACCATTTTTGTTAAGGTATCCGAATAAATCACCCATAACCCAGTTAGCCACTTTTTTCGCATCTTGCCCGATAATGGCTTCTTCAAAATAACGAGACGTTTCCACATCCAATGTCAACACATGGGCGTCATAGTCGGTAAGCCCCAGTTCAGACACATAGCGTTTTTTCTTGGCTTCCGGCAATTCCGGCAAGCTGGCACGAATTTGCTCAATATATTCATCTGTCAAAATCACCGGCAATAAATCGGGATCCGGAAAGTATCTGTAATCATGTGCATTTTCTTTGCTACGCATTGGGCGAGTTTCCCCGTTGTTCGGGTCAAACAGGCGTGTTTCTTGGCGTACTGTACCACCGTTTTCATACACTTCCACTTGACGATTGGCTTCAATTTCAATGGCTTGCATGACAAAACGCACAGAGTTGACGTTTTTAACCTCAACACGATCACGTAAAATTGTTTCACCGACTTTACGAACGGAAACGTTAACGTCGCAACGCATAGAGCCTTCGTCCATATTCCCGTCGCAAGTCCCCAAAGCACGCACAATAGCACGCAACTGACGCAAGTATTCGCCGGCTTCTTCCGGAGAACGCATATCCGGTTTTGACACGATTTCCATTAACCCGACACCCGAACGGTTCAAGTCAATAAATGATTTGGATGGGTGCATATCGTGAATGGATTTACCGGCATCTTGTTCTAAGTGCAACCGTTCCACACCGATTTTTCTGTCGCCCTCTGACGTATGAACTTCAATAAAGCCTTCGCCGACAATCGGGTAATACAGTTGAGAAATTTGATACCCTTGCGGTAAATCAGCATAGAAGTAGTTTTTGCGGTCAAACCGAGAATATTTATTGATTTTAGCATTTAATCCCAACCCGGTTTTGACGGATTGACGGATGCATTCTTCATTTAAAACTGGCAACATACCGGGGAAAGCCGCATCCACTAAAGACACATGTGTGTTTTGTTCGGCCCCAAATTCAGCGCTAGCCCCCGAAAAAACTTTGGCTTTTGAGATGATTTGGCAGTGAACCTCTAAACCAATAACCAATTCCCAATCTGATGTATTTCCTTTAATTGTATACATAATCTTATCCTTTCACACGGTGTGGCATTAAGTTAAACCCAGCAGATTTTTCCATCACATCTGCCACTTGGAACACCGTATTTTCATCAAAGTGTTTTCCGATAATTTGCAATCCGATTGGTAATCCGCCACTGCTCATACCAACGGGTAAAGCCAAAGACGGTACGCCGGCTAAAGAACTAGGGGTCGTAAAGACATCGCCCAAGTATGTGGATACCGGATCCATATTCGCCATATCGGCAAAACTTAACGCCGGTGTCGGAGCAGCCGGAGCCAAAATCGCATCCACCGTTTCAAAGGCTTTTTTGAAGTCTTCGGCAATCAAACGACGTACCCGTTGAGCCCGTGTATAATAGGCGTCATAGAAGCCCGCAGACAACACGAAAGTACCCAATAAAATACGGCGGATAACTTCATCACCAAAACCGTCTGTACGGGTGTTTTTGTACATATCGTCTAATGTTGCCCCTTCAACCCGAGTGGTATAGCGAACACCATCATAGCGGGACAGGTTAGAGGATGCTTCGGCACAAGCAATAATATAGTAAACCGGCAAAGCATATTTTGTATGTGGCATGGAAATATCCACAATTTCGGCGCCGGCATCTTTTAATAACTGAATACCTTTATCCCAAACTTTCGCCACATCTTCGTTCATGCCATCCATACGATATTCTTTTGGGATACCGATTTTTTTACCACGAATATCTCCTGTTAAAGCCGATACATAATTCGGAACCGGCGTATTGACGGAGGTTGAATCTTTTTTGTCGTATCCGGCCATCGTTTCTAACATAATGGCACAATCTTTAACCGAGCGAGCCATCGGGCCGGCTTGATCTAAAGAAGAGGCAAACGCCACAATTCCCCAACGAGAGCAACGGCCGTATGTTGGTTTAATGCCTGTGATACCACAAAAAGAGGCTGGCTGACGAATGGAACCGCCTGTATCAGACCCTGTTGCGCCCATACACAAACCGGCGGCTACAGCAGCAGCAGACCCGCCAGAGGAACCACCCGGCGTTAAAGTGTACTCACCATTTGTATCTGTCCACGGGTTTTTGGATTCACCAAAATAACTGGTTCTGGTGGAACCGCCCATAGCGAATTGATCGGTGTTGACTTTACCCAGCATAACCGTACCGGCATCTTTTAAGTTTTGAGTAACCGTTGATTCATAGGTCGGCACAAATTTGGATAAAATCTTGCTGGCCGCCGTTGTACGAACATCTTTTGTGCAGTACAAATCTTTGTTGGCAATTGGAATGCCGTCCAAAGCACCAAAACTTTCCCCGTTGGCACGACGTTTATCAGAAGCCTCAGCATCTGCCAAAGCACGTTCCGGTGTTTCGGTAATAAAAGCATTTAAAACACGACCTTTTTCCATTTCGGAAAGGTGTGCCTGTGTCAATTCTACGGAAGAAATTTCTTTTTTTGCCAACAAATCGGCAGCTTCAGAAATATGTAAATTAATTAAATCTGTCATTTTTTTACTCCACCATTTTGGGAACAACATAAAATCCGTGAGCGGATTCTGGTGCATTTTTCATTAAATCGGCTTGGATATTGCCGTCCGTTACAATATCGGCCCGAATGGCTTCAGTTTGTTCCGTAACGGAAATCAGTGGTTCAATACCATCCACATTGACCTCTTGCAATTGTTCAACCCAATTTAAAATGCCGTCCACTTCACCGGCGAATTTTTGTTTTTGTTCATCGGTTAAATTCAAACGAGCCAAATTGGCTACATTTGCGACCGTTTCTTCATTAAAAGCCATGATTTTTTCTCCTTTTGTTGAATGGAGGTATTAAACCCGATTTTTCATAAAAAATCAAGCAAAATTAGAGATTGGAACGAAAAAATAACAGAGCCGTTCATGGTTTTTATTGATTTTTGATGCCATATTTTGTATGATAGCAATAGGTTAAAAAAATGAAAGGAGAAAAAAATGAAAAAAGGATTGTTTTTAGTTTTGGGTGTGTGTTTGATAACAACGGCTTGTGCGACCGAAAGTACAGGTAATGTTATGACAAAAATGAAAACGTGTTTAACGGAACAAGGATGGCAAGTTGTAGTTGATGGAACATTATACAACAATGGGATGAGTGCAACAGCCAAACAAATTTCAACAACCTGTTTGAATGAATTATCGGTGCAAGATATGGGTATTGAGCCACAAACCACTCAAATGGCCACAACGATTTTAACCGCTTTGTCTTCTGCTAAACAAACACAGAAATAAAGTGATTAGGATATAAAAAACTCGGGATTTTTTGTCCCGAGTTTTTTGATAGCGATATAGTGTTGGTTTTTGTATTGATTAATATAAAAGATGATGACGTTATAGTTTTTTATGTGGGTTGGCAAAAGAAAACCCTTGCAAAACGCAAGGGGTTCTTCGGAGTAAAAAAGATTTTATGCAGCGCGCGAACGTGTTCTATGTTTTGTATAGCTTAAATCAATAGCCATACATTTGCCACGGACTAACATTTGTGGAGCAGCTTGTAATTCATTATATAAGCAAACCGGTGCATGTGCTAACAGGCCACGAGAAGATATTGAACCACCCTCATAGTGTTTGTTTTGAGAATCTACCACAGTTTCAACAACTTTTCCGTCTGTACCATATCTATAATAAAATGTTTTTTGATATACAACGTCTGTAAACATTTCTGTTGTTAAATGATTATCTTGGAATGTTTTAACGGACACAAAACCGTCTGATGTGGAAACGCAAGTTTCACGAGCGGTGCCATTTTGGAAGAAGTCCACCATCATATATCCACTCATATTCAGTGGATCTAATGATGTTGCAACGCTCTTTAAGCGACCGGAATGAGAAATAGTGGCCGCAACTTTCAGCCTGTTTTTTAAGACGAAGTTCATAAAAAATATCCTTTGATGTAATTTGTATTTTTTTATATTAACACTTTATTAATAAAATGTCAAGTGTTTTTGATGTGTAAAAATGTTGACAAATTGTCATTTTTATGATAACATAATACAATCTCAAGTTAAATTGCAAAATAAAAATAATGGAGCCTTGGTGGTGCATCAGTTTTTTCAGCTGTCAAATGAAGAGTTATCCGATATTGTTGGAGAGACGGTATTTCGGACGCGAGTTTGTGAAAAAAGAAATGATAGAGGGTATCTTTTGTCAAGCACTTGTATTATCAATGATAAATATGTTGTAAAGAGGCCTTTTGATGAGGGGGCGTTGAGGGATATTAAGCAAGAAATAAAGATCTCTAAAGTTTTGAAAAGATATAAATTACCATTTCAAACACCTCAGTGGCGTTGGGTTGCACTAAAGGAAACATGGTGGACTCCCTCTTTTATTAAACGTCAGTTGTTTTGTTCTGTGACCCCTGTGATTTCGGGAAAGCATCCAGTCTCATTGAATAATGTGTCATTATTATCTGATTTAGGGCATTTTTTTGCTAAGTTGCATAAAATTCCGGCTGAAAAGTTTACTGGTGTACGTACATATATGGATGTGGATTTTCATTATATGATTGAATCATGGTGTAAGCAAGGTCGATTAAAGGGTGTTCGTAAAAATAAATGGAAACGTTTTAAGAATGATTTGATAAAGTCTGTTTTGACTCCTACTAATGAAGTATATATTCGCACCATTCGTCCGGTTTTGACGCACGCAGATTTGCATGTTGGTAATGTATTAGTGGATGAAAATTTACACTTAACTGGCGTTTTAGATTTTGGCAACGCCATCTTAACACCAGAACCGCAAGATGTTTTGGTTGCCGAAAGAACCATTCCAAGTGGACGTGCGATGTTAAATGCATATCAGGGGTATATGGGGAAACGATTGGATATTCAAGATAAATTACAAAAAACATGGGGGCTGGCCGCTCAAATGAATGTGCGTGCTGAACAGATGTTGTCAGAGTTTTTGAAAAGTGAACGTCAAAGGGGATAAAAATGTATTTAACCACAAGTCAGGCATCTGATCCTATTATTATGATGCCAATTTTAAAACAAATTGTTGGACCAAGATTGGATAATTATCAAAAATTAACCTCTGCAAATGCTTTTGTTTATCAAGTCGGGGAAGACTATGTTAAATTTCCTAATATGTTGTGTGCTGAAAAAGCATTGCGACGTGAAATAGAGCTTTCCAATTTTTTGAGTAAGCGAGTATCTTTTAGTGTCCCATATTTTGAATATGGACAAATTACAACTTGCTTAAATGGTGAAGATTGTAATTTATTTTTTGCAAAATCCAAAAAAATTAGAGGTATTCCTTTGTATCAAGCAACAATGCGAGCTGTTCCTCATACGACATTTGCGACATCATTGGTGGATGTATTGGACGAGCTTCATTCTATTAATATAACGGATATATCGGCTTTAGGGGTTCCTTCATTTAAAGCGCGCATTGGGAAATTAATGGGAATGGTTATTCAGTCAGACCAAATCCATCTTAAAACTAAAAAAAGTATTTTTAATAAAATTCGATCACAATTGGGGGCGAATGAAAAAGATGTTTTGTGCCATCGGGATTTACATGGAGCAAATATTTTTGTAAATCCTTTATCTGGAGTGGTAACGGGATTATTGGATTTTGGTATGGCAGAAGTGGCGCCTCCGGCAATAGAAATAGCCGATATGAGTGTGTATGCAAATATGGGATTGGTTTCGCGAATAGCTGAAATGTATCGGATGAAAACGGGGCGCGATTTGGGTAATTTGTATTTGTATCATGCGGGGGATAGAGATAAATGGTTGCAAGGATTGATTGTATCTTGTGCCAAAGAGTTGAATGTGCCGGTTAAAATTATTTCCAATCAAATTTCTCGGGTGGAAAAACACGGGCGAGTTAATGGATAGAAAAACGTTAAAAAATATCTGTTCCCCTCTTGATTTTTGGGGGATTTTTTGGCATAATAACTCATTATTTTTTAAAAAGGGAAAATTACTATGACAAAAATGAAACATTATCCGGTTTTGGATGCCAAGATGTCTTTTCCGAAAATGGAAGAAGATGTTATCAACTATTGGGAAACACATAACACATTTGAAAAGTCCGTCAGCCAACGAGAAGGTGCTGAAGAATTTAACTTCTATGATGGTCCTCCGTTTGCAAATGGATTGCCGCACTATGGTCATATCATGGTGTCTTATGTAAAAGATACAATTGCCCGTTTCCAAACGATGGCGGGGAAAAAAGTGGAACGCCGTTTGGGATGGGATTGCCACGGATTGCCGGCCGAAATGAGTGCCGAAAAGCAATTAGGTGTTTCTGGTCATAAGGCAATTGAAGAATACGGTATCGCTAAATTTAATGATTTTTGTCGTAAAGACGTGTTGAAATATGCCGGTATTTGGGTGGATATGTTTAAACGTATCGGCCGTTGGGTGGATTTTAACCATGACTATAAAACAATGGATTTATCCTTTATGGAATCCGTTATCCATAACTTTAAAGTATTATATGACAAAGGATTGGTTTACGAAGGATATCGTGTACAACCGTATTCTTGGGCGGCTCAAACACCGGTCTCAAACTTTGAAGTTAACCAAGCATACCGTGATAAAACAGATACTTCCGTTACCGTTTTATTTAAATTAGGCAGTGGTATGAATTTGCTTGTTTGGACAACAACGCCTTGGACATTGCCATCAAACTTAATGATTGCGGTAGGGGCCGATATTGATTATGCCGTTATGGAAGAAGATGGTGAAAAATATGTGTTGGCCGAAGCCTTATTACCTCGCTATAAACAACAACTGCAACATGCCACTCAAGTTGCCACAATTAAAGGGTCTGAATTGGTTGGCCAAACATATGAACCGATGTTCCCATACTTTAAGGACTTAAAAAATGAGGGATGCTTTACAGTCTTAGCCGGTGATTTTGTGTCCACTGAAGATGGTTCCGGTATCGTTCACATTGCCCCGGGATTTGGTGAAGACGACTTTAACGTTTGTATGGCCGTTCGTAAAGATTTCCCGATTGTGTGTCCGGTGGATGAAGCCGGTTGCTTTACCGCCGAAGTACCCGATTACGAAGGTAAACAAGTTTTTGATACGAATGAGCCGATTTTGGCATGGTTAAAAGAAAATCGTAAATTAGTTAAAAAAGAACAAATTGTTCACTCTTATCCGTATTGTTGGCGCACGGATACACCGCTTATCTATAAAGCCATGAGTTCTTGGTTTGTGAAAGTAACGGACTTTAAAGATGAGATGTTAAAAACAAATGATCAAATCACCTGGACACCGGATAACATTAAATACGGTCGTTTTGGAAAAGGGTTGGAATCTGCTCCGGATTGGAACATTTCCCGTAACCGTTTCTGGGGGGCTCCGTTGCCGGTGTGGAAATCCGATAATCCGGACTTCCCAAGAACGGATGTGTTTGGTTCGGTGGCCGAAATTAAAGCCGCTACCGGTTTTGATGTCACGGATTTACACCGTCCGATGATTGATGATGTGGTTTATCCGAATCCGGATGACCCAAGCGGTAAAACAATGATGCGCCGTGTGCCGTATGTGTTTGACTGTTGGTTTGAATCCGGTTCTATGCCTCAAGGACAAGTGCATTATCCGTTTGAACGTAAAGAATGGTTTGAAAATCATTTTCCGGCCGACTTTATTGTGGAAGGGATTGACCAAACACGCGGTTGGTTCT
>JAFXFY010000119.1 GCA_017513365.1 Alphaproteobacteria bacterium
CATTGTAATCGCATTCATATCCGTAAATTTTTTGACTTTGTCAGAATCTCCAACAACCCAACGAGCCGTATAATATGTTGTCGGTTCAAAAATAACCGGAACATCAAATTCTGTTCTGATTCGGTCTGCTAATACTTCAAATTGTAAGGCGCCAACAACACCGACAATCCATTCAAACCCGTGAATAGGCTTAAAAATACTTGCACCACCTTCTTCGGCGATCTGATCTAATGCCTTGGCCAAATGCTTTGCTTTTAAAGGATCTTTCGGCCGGACTTTTTTAAGTAATTCAGGAGCAAATGACGGAATACCTTTAAATTGTAATGTTTCACCTTCTGTAAATGTATCTCCAATTCTCATACCACCATGATTGGGTAATCCGATAATATCCCCTGCATAAGCATCTTCGGCTAATTCTCTATCCTGTGCTAAAAACATAACAGGATTATGTAATATCATCTGTTTTTGTGAGCGAGAATGTAAAAGTTTCATACCCCGTTTGAAATGTCCTGAACAAATACGCATAAAAGCAATTCTATCCCGATGTTTTGGGTCCATATTTGCCTGAATTTTAAAAACAAAACCGGTAACTTTTTCTTCTGTCGGTTCTACGGTGCGTGTCGGTGTTACTTGTGCTTTTGGGGCAGGGGCAAAGGCAACCAGTGCATCTAATAATTCCCGTACACCAAAATTATGCACAGCTGAACCGAAAAAGACCGGAGTTAAAGAGCCTTCTAAATAGGCTTCCCGATTAAATTCAGGACATAAAGCTCTGACCATTTCAACGTTTTCACGTAATTGTGCTGTTTGTTCAGCGGGTAATAATTTGTCTAATTGTGTATCTTCAATGCCGTTCACAACAGCCCCGATTGTCGGTAAAGCCCCTTTGTCCGTTCCTTTTTCAAATAAATTTAAACGGTCATTTAACAAATCAAAACATCCTTTGAAATCACGACCCATACCAATTGGCCATACGGCTGGTGTTACGTCAAGTGCTAATGTTTGCTCAATTTCTTCTAAAAGGGCAAAAGGGTCTTGTCCATCACGGTCCAGTTTATTGATAAACGTAATAATGGGAATATCTCGTAAACGACAAACCTCAAACAATTTTTTTGTTTGTGTTTCGATACCTTTGGCCGAATCAAGCACCATGATTGCGGAGTCAACAGCAGTCAACACTCTATATGTATCTTCAGAAAAGTCTTCGTGTCCGGGGGTGTCCAGAAGATTAAAGGTAATCCCGTTATATTCAAATGTCATCACCGATGAAGCTACCGAAATTCCTCTTTCTTGTTCCACCTTCATCCAGTCAGAATGGGCTCGGCGATTTTCACCGCGAGCTTTAACCGCACCGGCTTGTTGGATTGCACCTCCAAAAAGCAATAGTTTTTCGGTCAAGGTAGTTTTACCTGCGTCAGGGTGCGAAATAATAGCAAATGTTTTGCGAATATTAGGTTTATTATCAGCCATTTTTAAATACTTTATGTTAAAACAATTTGAGCAAGTTTTAGCTTGGTTTTAAATTCAAGTCAAGAGAGATTAACCCCGATAATTGCGAACCATATCATCTTTTTCAAACAAATAGAGCAAAGTTCGCAAAGCCTTTCCGCGAGGAGTTTCGAGTTTGGGGTCAAGTTCTAAGATCATTTTAGCATCTTGATTGGCAATATGGAGCAGGTTTTTATGTACTTCCATATTAGCTATTTTAAAGTTAG
>JAFXFY010000120.1 GCA_017513365.1 Alphaproteobacteria bacterium
AAGGACGCCACTTTATCAGTATGTCCACATACAATATAATTATCCTCAAAAGATAGCTCCCCGAAATCATTTAACTTTTCAATCGCTTGCTTAACTGTTTTATCTTCTGAATACTTATCATACTTATCATACACTCTGTTAAAAACTCTTATATCCAAGTTTTCTGCAATTTTTCGCAATTGTTCATCTGTCATTTTTTCCATATTATTTCTCCTTTATTAAATGGAACTATGCGCTCAGTATATCACCCTACACTAAATTTGTCAATATTTTTTTCACAAAAAGCAAAAAAACACAAAACCCCTCCCATTGACGGGAGGGGATTCATCATTAAAAGATACCGAAGTTATTTCAATAACATTTTAAAGTCAACCACAACGGCACGGTCTTTTGTCACCAAAACCGGATTACCGTCAATGGCGGAAATTTCAGGGATTTCCAAAACCAATTGTTGAACTTTAGCCAATGTTTCTTTCAGCGGTTCAACGGCCTTTGGTTCTTCACCACGGACACCGTTCAAAATCGTACCGATTTTTGTTTCTTTAATCATGGCATCAAAGTCATTAGCCGGCAAAATACGCAAAGTGGTATCTTTCATCACTTCTGTGTAAATACCGCCTGTACCGAATACCATCACACGGCCAAAGTTTTTATCCGAGTTCACACCAACGATTGTTTCGGAAGCTTTCACAATCATTTCTTGGATTAAAACGGAAGCACCTTTAAGCGCAAATTTTTGGATAGAACCGTTCAAACCGTCCCAAGCTTCGTTGAATGTCACTTCATCATGAATGTTCAGGTAAATACCCTTCATTTCCGTTTTGTGTAAAGCATCCGGAGCGGACAATTTCAACACAACCGGTGATGGGAAGAAACGTTGGCAGAAAGCCAAGGCTTCGGCTTTGTCCGTAAAGTTGCCGGATTTCGGATAATCAATACCATAGTGGTCCATAATCATATTAACTGTAGCTTGTGGTAAGCTGGCCAAACCTTCGGCTTTGGCAGCGGCAACGGCATTTTTAATATCGGCTGGCACTTCATTCAAAGCCACTTTAACATCTTCTACGCCACGGAATTTCATTTGAGCCTTTAACATACCCAACAATCTGACGATATCAATCGGGTATTCATAGTTCAAAATTTTGTTGGCGTCTAAAATTTCACGACCTTCTTTGACCTTCACCCCACCCACAAAAGCGGCAAAAATATTCACGTTTTTATATTGCGGTGCAATGCGAACGATGGCTTCGGCCGTGCCTTTGGCATCTGTTACCATTTGAGGTGTCAACAAGACCAAAATGTTTTTGTATTCACCGGATTCACACAAGATTTTTAATGCCACTTCATAACGGTCTGCTCTGGCATCACCAATCACGTCAATCGGGTTGCCGAGAGCGGCTTCGGCCGGCAGAGCCTCTTTTAATTTTTGAATTGTTGCATCGGACGGTCTGGCCAAATCAAGTCCTGCATCTTCACACAAGTCAGATGTCAACACGCCCACACCACCGGCATTTGTCAATACGGCCAATTTGCCGTCAAATTCGTTGTGGTGAGCAAATTGCAAGATTTCCAACAAACCAAACATTTCACGTGTTGTGTAAGCTTGGATAGCACCGGATCCTTGTAAAGCGATTTCAAGCACACGATAGTTCGGAGCCAAAGACCCTGTATGAGACAAACTGGCGGCTTGAGCTTTTTGGGATTTACCCGGTTCCAAAATCACAACTGGTTTTGTTTTGGAAACTTCTTTTAACACGCGCAAGAATTCTTTACCGTTTTTAAGAGATTCCAAATAAAATACGAAAGCCTTTGTGTTCGGGTCATGTTGCAGGGCATTGAGCAATCCGTCTTCACCCAAAACGGCTTTATTACCAATGGAAATAAAGTGAGAGAAACCGATTCCTTTTTCTCTGGCCCAATCCATAATAGCGGAACAATAAGCGCCGGATTGAGAAACAAAAGCAACGTTACCTAAATCAGGGAAACCATCAGCAAAGCTGGCATTGACTTTATCAAATGTGGAAATGTGGCCTAAGCAGTTCGGACCCAACAAGTTAATGCCGTTTTCAATACATTTACGAGCGATTTCGTCTTCTAAATCGTGGTTACCGACTTCACCGAAACCAGCCGTGATGATGGAAATATTTTTTGTGCCGTTGGCGATACAATCATCAATCACCGGCATCGTGAATTTAGCCGGCACAACGACGACCACCAAATCAACCGGTTCTGTAATATCACGAACAGAGCCGACCACCGGTTTACCGAATACTTCAGTACCAGCCAATTTC
>JAFXFY010000121.1 GCA_017513365.1 Alphaproteobacteria bacterium
AAATCCCAACCACAAAGATATTATCGTGCCGGCCTTAGACGTTTTGTGGATGAAACGCGTCCTGTGGGTTAGCCAGTAAAATTGTTAATCCCACACACATAAAGCCCGACCCCAATTCCATTCACCAAAGTTAAAATGTCTTATCTCTCCGTTATATGGGGTTTGCAGATAGACAGTATATACCGAAGTAGAACTGTAGGGGTGTAGTGTGTAAGCATGCACATTTTCATCTGTCATATTCGCTAGATTCGGGCAGTGTCTATAGCAATTGGTGGTCCCAGTGCATTCGCAATCTTTTGTTAAATCTAGCAATCTGGCACCTTGAGCATCGCACCATGCATAAGCATTCCAAAAAGTTTGAATATTCGGATTATAACAATATTTTTTTTGATTGAGTTTCCCAATCATAACGATTCCGGCACCGTCTGCACATATTTCGGTAGTTGTATCATCAGCAAATGTTATGTTAGATATCATAAGTGTTAGACAGATGACAGTTATGAAGCCGATATGATGTTTAATGGAGCCTCGGGTCAAGCCCGAGGATGACAGTTCTTTTTCACTGTCATTCCCGCGAAAGCGGGAATCCATTTGGTATTGTTTCTTTTTGTATTCATTATTTTTGAAATTTTTCATAGTCTTAGACTTCCTTTCAAGTTATAGATTAACCAAAAACCACCTTTTTGATCCAAAAAAGTGGCTGGAAGTTGGAAACTATTTAAGAAGATATAGTGCAACATATTAGGTGTAATACACTTATTTTGTTGCCCTCCAGCCGAGCTGGAAGATACAATTTTTCGTCTTGTTCAGACGCTTCTTAAAAGAGGTTTCCACACCTCGGGGCGCACATCACTCGCCTTGAATACAAGGTTAACAAAATGAATTGAGAAAATCAACCTCTTTTTTGATTTGTCATAAAAATAAAACCACTCTGTTTTTTAGAGTGGGAGAAAATATCAATATAAATAATTTAATTAAAACAAAATATCAATATTTTTGCGTTTATTTTTGTTGTAAAATGCGTATTTTTCCTTGAATTTTAACTTTTTGATTATCTGCTGTTTCTTGAGTTGAGGCATTTTCTTTAGATGTTTGTGTACCAGCTACACTGTTTGACGCTTGTACAGAAATGCTGTATGTCAGCATAAGACCTAATAAAATGGCAATAGATTTTAACATAAATGACTCCTTTGTTGATTGCTATACGATTGTATTCTACTCTTTTTATTTTTTTTAATCAAGTCTTTTATGAAATTAAAAAATGTGGCCGTGATGTTTTTGGTAATAAAAAAGCCGCCGTAAAGGCGGGCAGCTTTTTGAAAATCCGGTATTAACCTTGGCGAGCCTTTAATTTTGGCTTTTTCTTGTTAATAACGTACACGCGACCTTTTCTGCGAACGATTTTGCAGTCTTTATCACGAGCTTTAGCGGATTTTAAAGAACAACGAACTTTCATTTTTGGACCCTTTCTACTTTAAACTGAGGCGATGATACATGATTTTATCTCTCTTGTCAAGCATTATTTTCTTCTTTTTATACAAAAAATCACAAGTATCAGCGATAGCACTAAAATCGGATAAGGACCTGTCTTAGCATAAATCGTTGCGGGTAATGCCTTTGGTAAGGGGGCATCTACTACCCCTGTTTCCCCTAAATCTAACGAGGCAATGATTTGCCCATATCCGTCAATAACCGCCGAAATACCATTGTTGGCGGCTCGCGCCATAGGTAAACCTTCCTCAATGGCTCGCACTCTTATCATATCAAAATGTTGATAAGGACCCGCTGACATGCCATACCATGCATCATTAGAGACATTAATCATCCAAGCTGGCCGTTTATCAGACCGTACAACTTGGCTGGAAAAAATGGCTTCATAACAGACTAAAGGACTGGCCGGAGGGGCTTTGGGAATATACAGTGTTTTTAATCCGTCGCCCGCTTGTAAATCATCACCGATAGGAACGATTTTATCTAAAGGCAAAATCCCTCTAAATGGCATATACTCACCGAATGGCACTAAATGAGATTTATCATAATATCCTTTAAT
>JAFXFY010000122.1 GCA_017513365.1 Alphaproteobacteria bacterium
CTGATAAACTGGGGGTCAGACCGTTGCATATTGCGGCGATACACTGTCATATTCCGGTAGCGAGTAAATTAATTAAAAAGGGCGCCGATATTACGGCAAGATCATATGCCATCAAACGTGGTTATAGCAGCTTAACGGCAAAAGAAGCTGCGATGATGGCTAATCAAACCGAGATGGTTGAAATGTTGACGGGTATAGAAGAAAAACAACAAAGAAAGCAAATGGCCTTAGACCACGCTCCAGCTCCGGTTTTAATTTGTTTTCATGATGATGTGCAAGTAAACGTAAATGTGAAAGAACAACAACGTACAAAAGCGTAAAAGTAAGTTCAGTTAAGTTTTTATAGCATTATAAAATTTATCCCCATAAAAACATTCTTTTTTATGGGGGTATTTTTAATATTATTTTATTGACATACATTGTTTCATTTCATATAGTAGGGATATCATTTACGAAAGGAGTCCCCCAAATGAAATTAACAAAACTATTATTATCTGCAACATGTTTGGTGTTATTATCTGTTCCGGCTTTGGCTGAAGAAGTCTCGGCAACGGCCCCTCAGTTAACGGCAAATTTGCGCCGTTTGGGATTTGAATATTCCACAACTGATGTTTCTCATGCCAAAGAATATGAAAACTCTCCGGTGTCTCAATTTAATGCCGACAGTCAGTCTTTAATTGAAGGCGTTTTTGATTTCGCATTGGAATATAACCGTGATAATATGCGGTGGAATAACGGGTTATTTATGGAATACGGTAAAACCAAGTTGGAACCGGAAGATGAACCGACAGAAAGTACGGAAAATTCCGATAAAATTTTGTTGTCCTCTATCTATTCTCATAAATTGTGGAAATACGATACCTATAACATTGGGCCGACTGCCACAATAGAATATCAAACGGAATTTACCGAAAATAATGATGCCCCCAGAACAAAAGTATTGCGTGGTAAAGCCGGTCTTGCTTTGTTTGAAGGCAATATCATCAAAGATTTATACATTGTGGGTGTCAGCGAATACGATATGACATATTCTTCTGAAAAAGTAACAAAAACGGCCGGAGAAATCGGTTGGCGTATTCAATATGATTTAAGAGATGGCGTTCAATTGTCTACAGACGGGTACTATCGTGATTATTTTTCATACTCAAAATATGTGGGTACGGATTTAGAGTATGATTTCAACGCTAATGCTCGTATGGACGTAACATTGATTGATAATTTGGCCTTTGGTCCGTATATTTCATACCGCACCGGTAAAGCCCGTGAAACCTCGGTCCGTGGCAGTAATTTACAAGTCGGTGTGGCTTTAACTTACAAAAATATGTATAAAATTAAGTAATTGCTTTACTTTTTGAAATAAAGAGTGTATTTTAATCATAAGGAGGTTAAAATGCACTCTTGTTCTTGTCATCATCATACACATACGCATGAAACACCAACGAATCGTACAATACGATTGTTGAGCATTTCGTTTATGATTAACATGATTTTGACTTTGCTGGAATTGGGAGCAGGGGTCGTAGCTGGCAGTATGGCGTTAATCGGAGATGCCCTGCATAATTGTTCGGATGCTTTTTCTATTTTGATTGCCGTTATTGCCTATAAAATCGGTACAAAAAAGGCAACATTAAAATATACCTATGGATTTCGTCGTGCCGAAACAATCGGTGGCTTTGTGAATTTGATTTTATTGTTTGTCGCCGGTATTTATTTGGTTTGTGAAGGCATCGGTAAAGTGATTTTTCCGCAAGCAATAGACGGTCCCGTTATTGTTGCGGTATCGGTTGTTGCCTTGATTATTGATGTGTTGACGGCCAAAATTTCCCATACCCATGCTCATCACAATATGAATATGAAAATGTTGTTTGTGCATAATTTGGCCGATGCTTTTGGATCCGTTGGTGTAATTGTATCGGGATTGTGCATTATGTATTTCGGCTGGACGGCAGTGGATGGTATCGTTGCTACATTAATCGGTATTTATATGATTGCTCAATCTGTGGCCAGCTTCCCTAAAATAACTCAAGTATTAATGAATTCTGCTCCGGATGATATTGATATTGCCGCTATAAAACGGCAATTGAAAAAAATTTCCGGTATTCAAAATGTACACCATATCCATGTGTGGTATTTAAATGAAAGGCAAATTGCCTTAGATTGCCATATTGTGTCGTGTCAATCCGATATATTAAAGCAAGTGAATCACGTATTAAAAAATGATTTTGGTATCCACCATACAACTATTCAAATTGAAACAAGCAAATGTCAAACCAAATGTTGTGTGTAAAGGAGGTATAATATGAAAATAACAGATTTAATGCCAGATATTTACCAATTAATGCCTTGTGGTTACGAAGTATTAAAAAATGATACCTATGATAAAATTTTATCTGATGAGGTATCATCTGTATCGCCCGCAAAAAAGCCGGTGTTTTATCAAGTCAGCGGAATGCCAGGGGCTGGGAAAAGTGCATTCTGTCAGCATTTTTTGAAAAGTCATCCGGATTATGCCTATGTCAGTTTTGATAAAATTATGGAATCTTTGCCCGAATATCAACAAGATGTTAAACAAAAGGGCTCAGCGTTGGCATTTGCTTTGTGGGAAAAACCGGCCAGAGTTGTCGGATATGAATTACTCAAGCGTTTGTTGGAACAAGGAACCAATGTATTATTGGAACATTCCGGCGTGAATTCATCTCATGTGCAGTTATGTGAAAATGTGAAAAAATATGGTTATCAAACAAAGGTGTCCTTTTTAATGTGTGATACAAAGGTAGCCATTGAACGAGCTAAAAAACGTGAAAAAATGACGGGGCGTCATACGCCCTCTAAAATGATACAAGAGCGAGCCTCATTAATGCCACAGTATGCCGTTCAGTACAGTAAAATTGCCGATGATATTCAATTTTTGGATGCGTCAGGGGATACATTTCAGCCGATAGAATTTAAGTATTAACGGTAAAAGTGAAAAAAAATGAAAATACCTCTTGACAAAATCTAAAAAAGAGCGTAAAAAGATAAAACATTTTCGGAATGTAGCTCAGCCTGGTAGAGCACTACGTTCGGGACGTAGGGGTCGTAGGTTCAAATCCTGTCATTCCGACCAATTGTGATAAGAACAACTTTTTAGACACATTCTTTTGTCCCTGTCTAAAAAGTTGTTTTTTGTTTAGGCCCTGATATCATTGTGGTTTATGTGTTAAGAAGATGATGTTTTTAATATGTCCCTTAATCTGTTTTGGTTCTCTTCATCTTCTTTTTTTAATTCTTGTAGTTGTAAATACTCTATTTCGAACTGATTAGGGGATTTATTACCCAACTTTTTATGAGGTCTCATGTTATTAAAAAAGTCTATATATTCTGCAACAGTATTTTCAAGTTCTTCCTTTGAAGTATAAAAATTATGAGAGAGTTCTTCTCTTTTCATAATACTAAAAAAAGATTCAGCAACGGCATTGTCTAATGGTGAGCCAGGGTTTGAAAAAGACTGTTTAACGCCTAATTTTCTTAAGTGTCTTCTAAATTCATAGGCTGTATATTGAGTTCCCTGATCACTGTGAAAAGTCAATCCTGTTGGACACCCTCTATAGTTGAAGGCTTTATCAAATGTTGTTTTTACTAAGTTGACATTGCTAAATTCTGATATAGTAAAACTTAAAACCTTTCTGGAAAAAAGATCTATAATAATGCAAATCCCATAAAGACTATCACAATTTTGGATTGGAACAAACGTAATATCGCTAACCCAGAAGATGTTTGGTTCTGTTTGTGTAAAATTTTTCTTTAATCGATTGCTCCTGAATCTAAATTCTCTGGTTGCCCATGTAACTCTTTGTCTTGTTTGTTTACACACCAATCCCATTTCTTTCATTAAACGATCAACTCGTTTTTGGGATGTTTGTATCCCTTGTTCTCTTAAAACAATTCTGATTTTTGAACCTCCAAAACGTTCTTTACTATCATAAAAACATTTCTTAATAAATGGTTTTAAATTTTCATCATTTTTCTGATAGCTTGTTTTTTCTGGACGATTTTTGTTCCTATGATAATAAGTTCCTTTTGATAAATTAAGTGTTCTGCATATGAAGTGTATGGAAAATTTATCTTTCAACCGTTCAATGGCTTTTATTTTTTCTTCTGTTGGAGAGATTACAGAACATTGGCTTTCTCGAAATATTTGATTTTCGGTTTTTAAGGTTCTTAACTCTCTTTCCATCATATGAATATCCCATGCAGAATATTTTTTTGAACTATATACCCCAGCTTTTCTTATGGTTAACACTTTTATCCAATGATAAAGTGTAGATTTGCTTATTCCGTATTTTTCTTTAATTATTGCCGGAGATTTACAGTTATTATATTCCTTTATAATTTTGAATTTATCTTCAAGAGAGAAGTATTTCATAAACATTTTCCATAAAATATATTAGTATGTTGATTTTCAATACTGTTTATACCTATATATATCAAAGTTTAATAAATATAAAAAGGAGTAATATAGAATTATATGATAAACACAGATGATAACATAAAAAAAATGAAACAAAAAGTTGAAATATTAATTAACGAATTAATTATAGGAATATCATGCCTAAAAATTCTAGAAAACTCTAAAGATTATCTTAAGGTATTTGACAACACAAGAACAGCTCATATTGTAAACATGATTACTTGGAGTTTATATCAAAGTGCAATATTAAATATTAGAAAAGTATTTGAACCTAACAAAACTTGTAGTTTGAAGAAGATAATTAAAGAGATTAACGCTAATAAAAATCTTTTAAAAAATTCTTATAAAAATAATAAAGTATTTAACCAATTATTAGATGAATTAAACCAAAAATGGGATATTTTTTGGAAAGATCCTTTAACAAAAGCAATTCAATCTGGCAGAGGTTCAATTGCCCATATGAGAGAGCTGAAAACAGAAAAATTACCATCTACTGAAAAACAAATGAAGGTTGCTTATAAATTAATTGATATACTCGAAAATAATGTTCATCCCTTGCTGGAAGAAGGTACTAGCGTTTGTTATTCAATAGAGATTGATGAAATTGCTTATCTATCTGAATGTTTCTGGAAAAATATTTATAGTGATAATAAATTTCGAAGAATACGATAAAATACTTACTTTATATTGTAATTAATTTTGAGGTATCTTTTTCCACATTTTGTATAGGTTACCTCGACCAATTACGAAAGACCGCCGTTTGGCGGTTTTTGTAATTTATCGGTATGGCGGTTTGAACCGAAGAAGTAGGTTCCGGCTTTAGCCAATGTTGAGCGCTTAGCGAAACAGCCCCTTGTGGGTGAGTGCCTATTGGCACGAATAAATCCTGTCATTCCGACCAATATCAAAAAGCGGAAGAATATACTTCCGTTTTTTTGTTTTCTTGTTAAAATAAAATTTCTATATTTTATAATTGGATAGTGTAATTATTTTTGTTTTAGCATGTGTCCTTGAATATCAAATTATGTTCTTATTTTTAACCTCAAAAGTATACTTTTTTACATAAAAATATACTTTTATATGGTGTAAGTTTGTATATTTGCACACGTGACCTATAAGCCATTGA
>JAFXFY010000123.1 GCA_017513365.1 Alphaproteobacteria bacterium
CAATTTATACCGGTGGGGCGGAAATTGAATCATGGGCTTGTGCTTTACAAACGTGTCCAAAATCTCATCCGATAAATGCAGAAAATGGAAATTGTTTTGCCTGTGATGAAACAAGGGCTATTGATTATTTTCCCGAAAATGGGGATAGTGGGGCTAATTTCTGTCCTAATCGTGTCTTAAATGATTCGGCTTTGGTTTTAAAAAACTGTCCAAGTTCTCACCCATTGGTTGATCCACTGGGGGGATGTTATACGTGTGCGGAACAAGAAGATGTCTATACAACGCCGGAAAATTGTGCCGGTTGTTCTAATCGTTCTTTTGAAGCAGGTGGGCAATTTGGTCGGTGTTATAAAAATTAAAAATAACAGCAAATAAAAAAGGTGGTACATTTATTGAGTACCACCTTTTTAGATTATGAACCTTTTTATCCAGTTATTTCTTGAGAAACCGGTACAATAGGTGTTTGTCGGAACACTTCTTGTGAAATTTTCTTTTGTTCCCCGACTAGCCACAGTATATCACCTTCGTTAAAAATAAAGGTTACCTTAGGGTTTAGTGTCAGTGAAGATTTACGTTCCACCCCCACAACCAAACAGTTGCCCGTCTTATTGCGAATAGCTGACCCACGCAGTGTGTTATCATTCAAAGTTGAATCTTTTGTTACCGGAATGGCGCAACACAGCAACGTTTTATCATTTTTAAATTCATATTTATCTTGCTTTAAAATATAATCATGCAAACTAACATATTTGTCTTCGCTACTGTCTATGGTTGTTTGAGTTAGGCCTTTTGCTTTCATTTCACTCGCCAGTGAACGCAACTGTTTTTTGGACCCGACAATTAATAATTTATCGCCTGATTTTAAACCATCACATCCTCTGGGAACATTAATTACACTTTTATCCCGAATAATTTTAATGATATTTAATGCGTATACCTCTTGAAACATTGTTTCGCGCATTAATCTGTCATTTAAATCGGAATTTTCGTCTAGTTCAAATTGAGATACAAACAAAGAACTGTCCAGCCATTTGTCTTCATCGGCAACTTGTTCGTCTTCATCGGATTTAAAGTTTTCTAATTGTTCACGGTTTAAGTTGACCAAGAATTGAGTTTCAATACGCATATATTGGTTGAGGACCCATTTGGATTTTGTCAGAGCAAAAATCGTACCGCACACCATTAATCCCGTAATGTATGGATTTGTCGTCAGTAATTGGTGTGTGGCCATCATGATAAAGAACACCACCAATAAAATCCGAATGGCCGTTAATACGATAAGTGGAATACGGTTCGCTTTCTTTTCCATCCACAGATTAAAGTATAACTTGAGCATACGTTCTTTAGAAACCAACAAGGCATGCAAGAATGGTGCCATAACAATTAATGTTAATGTGGTGGATACAACACGGATAATACGGTTATCCCAACCGGCCATAGCTGTTTTCAGCCATGGTTTACACAAAAATGTGGAAATGTTAATGATGCCGATTAAAATAACTGAAAAGATAAATAACCGTAAGAAGTAAGCCTTAAACAATTTTTTCCACATATTTTGTTCGGCCTTTGTATCGGGTTTTGAGGATGTAATATTATCCAAAAATTCTTTCCAACGTTCCGGCAAACGTTTATTGAGTTTATGATAAAATTTATCGGCAGATTTAATCATTAAAGGAGTTGTGAAAGTTGTTACAACGGAAACGGCTACAATAATTGGATAGACATAATCGCTTAAAACGCCAAGGCTCATACCCAAGGCGGCAATAATAAAGGCAAATTCACCAACTTGCGCCAATGAAAAACCACATAAAATAGATGTTTTTAGCGGTTGACCTGACAGCGTAAATCCAACGCATGAGAAAAAGATTTTACCGGCCATAACGACTAATGTAATAACCGTAATCGGCCATGCATATTGCAAAAACATTGCCGGATTTACCATCATACCGACAGACACAAAAAAGACGGCTCCAAAGAAATCTTTGACGGGTTTTAATACATTTTCAATGCGGTGCACGGTGCTGGATTCGGCCAAAATAGAGCCCATGATAAAGGCACCTAATGCCGATGAAAAACCGGCCGAGGTAGATAAAACAACCATGCCGAAACACAGGGCAATTGATGTCAACAACAACATCTCATCGTTCATATAGTTGATGGCTTTTTTGATGAGGGTAGGGACGGTAAAAATCCCGATAATGAAGCACAATACCAAAAAGAAAATCAGTTTTGATGTACTGATAAGCAACTGTGTCCCGTCCACGCTTTGACTAATTGCAACGGTCGGCAATAACACAAGCAACAGAATGCCGACTAAATCTTCCACGACTAAAACGCCGAATACCAAATCGGTAAAGCGCATTTTTTTCATGTTCAGTTCGTCAAAGGCTTTAATAATGATCGTGGTTGAGGACATGGAAATCATACCGCCCAAAAACAGACTGTCCATTGTCGTCCACCCCAAAATTTGACCCGTTAAGTACCCGATAAACAACATAAAGATAATGTTGGCACTGGCCGTAATAATGGCCGCTTTTCCGACATTGACAATCTTTTTGAAACTGAATTCTAATCCCAAACTGAACAGCAAGAATATCACACCGATATCGGCCCAAATTTGGATGTTTTCTTTATCTGTAACCGAAGGAAGGCCATGAATAAAAGGGCCCGCAAAAATACCGGCCAGCACATACCCGAGTACCACCGGTTGTTTAAGCCATTTAAATAACAAGGTTACAAGTCCCGCATAAATGGTAATAACGGCTAAATCGGTGATAAGAGTCGGTAAGTGGTGCATATTTTATCCTTTTGTTTTTATTGTTTTATGTTTAATATAAACACACAAAAAAATCAAGGATAAAATTTTAAAAAATTGGATTATTTTTATCAAAAGAAATGGGGAATTTTCTTTCCCCTTGTGTATTATTCTGCCCGTTCATTTGCGATTTGGGATTTAGCGGTTTTCTTTCTTTTTGCAATACGTTTAGCCGGTGCCGGCGATAACAGTTCTGTGTTGCCTTTATCTTTTAAAATGTCTATCGGCCGTTGTCCCTTTTTATTTTTGATGGTGGCATCTGCCCCATTTTTCAGCAATATTGAAATCAATCTTTTTGACGGATAATAACGACACGCATAGTGCAAGGCGGTATTCCCGTCTTTATCTTGTAAATTTATGATTTCGGGATGTTGACACAATTTTTGAATGTCCTCTAACGAAAACATTTGATGCTTTATTGTACACATTAACATACTGACCCCCGCATCATTTTGCGCTGTATAATCTATATAATTGTCAGAGTTATACATTGCATCATATATAATTAAATCTTCAAAAATCAGCGGATTATCGGGATGGTCAATCAAAGACCCCAAAACAGAAACGCCTTTCTTATTTTTTCGGCGAAGGTCAATTTCTTGCCCCGTTGCTTGACATAAGTTGGTCAGCAATGTGATATTATTCGGTTTATACTGAGGGCATATTTCTAAATTATAGTGCCAAAAAGTATTGCCGTCTTTATCTTGAGCATTGATGTCAAAAGAAAGGTGATTTCGGCCGATAATGTAATCCAAAGGATACCATCCCCTCTGCATATCCGATATGAATTCTCTGACCGTTTCAACACTTGAATCTTTTGTTAAATAATACGCCGTGCGTTCTGCAGAAAAAAGAGGCAGTTTGTCTGTTTTTGTTTTTTTTACCATGGGTAGCTCTTATATAAGCTTGAAGGAAAGAGGGGGATTCCCTCTCTCCTTTTTTTATTATTCTGCCCGTCCGTTTGAATGATGGGATTCATTTTTCGGCATTGAATTTTTTACAATGCAGGTTGATTGATGTGTATCAGTCGTTCCATTTAAAATGTTTTCGGCTTGGTTCAATATGTGTTGTTGTTCTTTGTTTAACGGCATAGATTTGATTAAAATCATTAACAATCCAATCATAACCTTATTAAGTTGGTCGGTAGAATTTTGTTGAGCTTCAACTTCTTTTGGCATATAGGGTGTTAAGATTTTTGTAGCTTCTGGTGTTGCTATATCAATTGGGCGTAGGCCATGTTTATTTTTGATCGTTACATCTGCACCGGTCTGAAGCAGTGTTCTGATCACTTTGATAGATGGATTGTATTCTTCCATACAAGCATAATGAAGGGCCGTATTACCAAATTTATCTTGCAAGTTTAATATTTCGGGATGACGACACAAATCTTCAATACGACTGAGATTGTCTAGACCTTTTCCTTGTTTTAAAAAACACATTAATAAACTGAGGCCATCTTTATTTTGTGCTGCATAATTTACATTGGTGAAGAATTTTGAGTCAAATCTCAGGGAATGTTCTAAGCAATCAAGCAGAACATCATTTTCGAATATCATAGCACCCAAAACAGATATACCCTTATCGTTTTTTATGCTAAGATCAATTTTTTTGTGATCACTATCATGATAAAGATTTGATAGCTCATATCCATAACCATGTCCTCCTTCTAGCACAGTTACTGGAATATGATGCACAAAAGTATTGCCGTTTTTATCTTGGACATTTACATCAATTGTTATATTATCATCTCTTAAATCGTCAATGGTTATTTTACCTTTAAATAAATCTTTTATATTTTCTACTGTAGCAATTTTTAATTTTTTAGACATAATAGTTCTCCTTTTCTAGTTTTTTACATACAAAACTGATATATAATATATCATATCTCGCAGTTTGTTAATGTTTTTTATATTCGTCCATTAGTGTGGCTGTTTGTTTTTGTGTTAGATTGATGGCTCACAATATGACGAGGAGCATTATTTGGTTGTTGCATATATTGTGATAACAGTTTTTCTATCTCTTTATCTTTTCTTAAAAGCATATCTACTGGGCTCTTGTCTCGGTTGTTTCTGATGCTGATATCAGCACCTTTGCTTAGTAGCATTTGCAGTATCTCTACAGAAGGCTCATAATGGCAAACGTAGTGTAAAGCGGTATTGCCATCAGTATCTTGTAAGTTTAATATTTCTGTATGATTGCTTAAAGCTTCAATCGTTCTGAAAAAATTGAAATCTTTTTTATTATCTTTGATAAGATACATCAGTATACTTTCCCCTTTTTCATTTTGGACAGTGTAATCTATAGATGTAAAAAGTTCAGGGTGTTGTTCTATTTGGCTAAAAAAATATTTATCGAATGTTATATAACCAATTAATGAACCTAGAACGGATATACCTCGATTGTTTTTTCTATTTAAGTCGATTTTTTGACCTGTTATCGCACAAAGTACATG
>JAFXFY010000124.1 GCA_017513365.1 Alphaproteobacteria bacterium
CTAATTTATCGAACTCGCAAAAAACTATTCAAAAATAAAACGAACATTATATCCATCAATTTTCACGTGGATACCCTCATTCCATTCTACATCATACAACCAATACGGATAACTATTAAAACGCATAGAAATCTCCGCACCTTTTTGTGTAAGAGAAACAGAACAAGTAGAAACAAATTCAGGCTGATATCGAGAGGCACATTCCATCCTTTCAGATGAAACCAAAACTCCCGTTTCAGAAATGTATTTATTCAATTTATCCAAATACTCTTCGGCTTTAAAAGACTGTATAGCCACAAAAACAATTAAACCCATAAATGCTATGTATAGAAACAGTGAAAGAGGATATAGGACATAACTCTTTTTTACATCTGTTATTCCTTCTTTTTTTGCCCTTTGTTTCTGAATGTCATAAATAAATTTTGGGATACCAATTTCTGTAAAAAATAAAAAGGCTATTATATCTATATTTAAGATTTTCTTGAATTTTTTATCATCACCATCTGGTTTGTTTTTATGTAACAAGAAACATAATGGAATAAGCCATACTAGTTTCCATCCGATGAATCGAGATGCATGACTGGACAAAGGTATATTGACTACATTTTGAAAAGGAAATATCCATTCCATAACCATAATAGAAATTAAAATTGCAATTGAACATAAAACAGCGATTAACGTAGCTTTGCCTTTATTAAACATTTTATTCCCTTTCTTTGCATTATACCTATGTTTTTATGTTTAAAGAATAAACATTTATTTGTCAATATAAAAATTTTCAACTTCCATCGCCAACTTTTTGAAATCCGCTAAATTCTTGGCCCGGTATTCGCTAAGCACGCTGTACCAAAAATTAAATAAGCCCCTAAAAATGGGACTTTTTTTAATGCTTATTTTTCGCCTGTTTTTACTTTCCCGTCACAGTTACACGTCACCAATTCCAACATCTGCTCATCTATGGCTACCGCCTTGTTTCGCAGTGTTTCATTGCTTTACGCAGAAAAACAGTTCCCCAAACTGTTTTTCCTTGCGCAGTGATAAAGACATTAGACCTCTTTTTTTTCTTTGGATTAAACCAGCAAGGAATGTGATTGATGTTAAACTAATAAATCCAACTGCCAAAGGCCATTAGTCTGATCAAATATAAATGGGGGAAAACCAACTGCTCGGGGTGTGGCAACCTGTGGTCGGTGGTGGGAACCTTTTTGAAGCGTTAACCCTTAAAACAAATTTGTTTATTTTTATATTAAAATATAAAATAACTATATCTCAATATAACTATTTGAAAAACAATAACATTTATGAATATTTTCCTTGACTTTTGAATAAAAGTGTGTTATATTCCTAATTAGTTAACAGGCACAAGTGTATCTTGTGTTTTTTTTGTTAACTAAAATGATTAGTCTATTTTATGAGGGGTTGGATACGTCCAAGCCCTTTTAATTTTTTATAAGGAACTTAATTATGTCACATATAAAACTTCATGGAGTTAAACCCCGTATTCAGTATGTGGCAGATGGGACGCTCACAACATACGAGTTTCCGTTTGTCATTTTTACGAATGCGGATATTCAAGTATATTTGAACGATATTTTACAAACGCCTGAGACTTATACTGTTTCAGGTGTCAAAAATACCAACGGAGGCAGTATTACCTTTATGACCCCTCCTCCAAACGGTACTATTATCACGATTACCAGAGATCTCAGCATAGAACGCACGACGGACTTTCAAGAGGGTGGGGCTTTACGAGCCGATACACTTAATGATGAGTTTGATTATCAAACGGCGTGCTTACAACAAGTCGCAGACAGCATTAACCGGTCTATGGTTTTACCTCCTTATGCCACCGACACGAATGTAGATTTGACTTTGCCTACGCCCTCGGCTGGCAAAGCGATTGTGTGGAACAGTGATGGGACGAATCTGGAAAATTCAGCTGTAAAAATAAATGAGTTGGAAAGCACTTTGCGGACGTATAAGGAAAGCGCAGAATCATCTGCCACCATCGCCACCGAAAAAGCGATACTCGCCTCGGACAAAGCCGACACGGCCACAGAACAAGCACAGGTTGCGACGGAAAAAGCCACCCTTGCCACACAAAAAGCCACAGAAACCGCCAATGCTCTATCCACCAAAGCAAATACCGACATGAACAATTTAACAACGGTGGGGAAAAACAATATTTTCACTCAAGCCGTTATTGTAGAAAAATATATTAATGGAATGGATTTTTACAGAGTATGGTCTGATGGATGGATTGAACAAGGTGGACGAGGTGTAATGACTTCTACTGATACAACGATTAATTTATTAAAACCATTTTCAAATTCGGCTTATTGCGTAACAACCTCAACGTGGCAACATAAGACATTACAAATTACAATTAATTCAAAAAGCTCTATCACATTTGACTATCCCGAGTCGGCAACGGGGCATTTTTGTTGGTACTCGTGCGGATATTAAAGGAGGAAGAATATGATTTTAAAAAAAGGTTATACGAATACAGAATACGCCGATTTTGCTGTTCTTGCAAATTCAAAGGGGATGAGGCTCATCACAAAAGAAAACGGTAATGTTGAGATGGTAGAAATTATCAGACCCGAACCGACTTATCAAGAACTGCGTCGCAGAGCTTATCCCGAAATTTTGGAACAATTGGATATGATATACTGGGATAAAATCAATGGCACGAATAATTGGATGACAACCATTACAGATATTAAAAATAAATACCCGAAAGAGTAATTCTACGAGCCCGTCTTAACGGCGGGCTTTTACTATAATATTATGATTTTTTTTGTTTTAAATACTGTTTCGTAGCTGTTGAACAAACATCAGGAGTTCTAGGAAGATAGGCTACTTGACAAAATTCTTCTAAAAAATCAAATTTACCAGCCCAATCATCACCCATTACAAAAATATCGGCTTGATATTTTTGAATATCCGTTCCTTTTTGTTCCCAAGAATTTTCCGGAATAACTAAATCAACATAGCGACAGGCTTCTAAAATCATTTTACGTTGTTCATAGGTATAAAATGATTGTTTATTTTTCATCTTATTAAATTCATCTGAAGATAATCCAACAATCAAATAATCCCCCAATGCCTTAGCACGTTTTAATAAATTGATATGTCCATAATGTAAAACATCAAAGGTTCCATAAGTAATAATACGTTTCATCTTTTGTATCCTTTTTTTCTAAAACTTTCCAATTTTTCCAATTCAATATCATCTAAATTTTTTAAATCGAGATGTTTATGACAATCCATTGGAAATGCCCAATAATCACCATATTCTTTTGTTAATACAGAATGAACTCTATTCGGGGCATAAAAGGTAGTCCCTTCAAACAAAATTGTAGATAAAGGGAAAATATCTGATTTTTTTAAAATTCTAGGTTGACCCGCTCTTGTTTCCAAACCTAAAAATAAATTTTCCCCTTCTTTATGATACAATGACATATTAAACTTATCCACAACATTTTGTATTGGTGCAAAATCAGAATATTTTTGAAGTAGATTTAACATTTTTGTTTTTTCATTACAACCTTCTAAAATTTTTTCCTTAATTTCAGCAGAAGAGGCATTTGTAGGATAATATGGAAAAATATCAACAGCAAAAGATAATTTGCCTTTCATATTCCAGTAAATAAAATCAATCCAGTCTTTATCTGTTTGTGGTATAAAATCAATATGTAAACACTTTCCGATTTGGCAAGGAACTTTTTTAAAATAACAACAAGTATCTTTAAACTCTTTTTCTGCAATATTGCAAAAACGTTCAAAATCATCATTCATCATACAAATATCAACATCATCATCCCAAGGAATAAAACCTTTATGACGAACAGCCCCTAATAACGTACCAAAATCTAACCAATACTTAATATCATTTTTTTTACAAATACGATCTACTTCTTTTAAAACTTCAAGACTTAACATTTGTATATCATAAGAAATACCCTTTGCGGCCGGAACTTTTGATATATCTAGTGAGTTAGATATCATATTTTCTAAATGCGTTATTTTTCGGGTCAATTCAAAAAAATACTTATCTATTTTTTCAGACTTATACTTTCTTCTAAATTCTTTTCTTTTTTGTTTATTTGGAATAAAAGCTGCTAAAATTTGACACAATACACGATTCATTTTTATCCTTTCTTTCTCCTACGAATTGAAATTTTAATACCCAAAATCCGAATTACTTTATGTTTTTTGGAAGATGAATTCTTAATTGAAAAAATATTTTGAAGTATTTGTTTTGTCATAAATTTAAGTTTAAAATTCGGATCGGCTAATTTTAAAAAGGTATCTTTTTCATCTTTTGAAAAATGGGTTGAGTTCATAACAATATTTTTATCCATTTTTTTAAATACGGAATTAATTCGTTTCATGCAATAAAAGTAATATTTATTGTCAACCCTTCCCCAATTCCACATCATGTGACGATACATCTCTGCATAAAAATCATCTTTTATTTTTTCATATTTTTCGGGATATTTTTGGAAAAACTTATTCAGTTCATCATAAATATCAAATACATCGTCTGGATTATTTTTTTTCACAGAAGAAGCATTTTCATTAGTTAACCGGTAATTATAAAATGGTTTATGTTCCCAATAAATTTTATTTGCCAACATTAACGTTTCGTAACGCCAATTTTGATCAGCATAGCGTCCCTTATTGATTTCTAAAACTTTTATATTGTTTTGACGAATAAAATCTGTCCGATAAATGGCTGTCCAAATACTAGCATGATATTGTAATACCATTGCATATTCATAGACAGAGAAAGGATTATATGGCGGACGAATAGCCCAATCATGCCCTGCAATTTCACACTTTGTGGAGCCATCTTCGTTATCCCAATAATTATTATAAATACCCTTTACAACATCAACATCATGTTTTTTTGCATCATTGTAAAGTGTTTCATACATATCAGATTCTATAAAATCATCCGGCTCTACGATACCGATATATTCACCTGTTGCCAGTTCTATACCGTGATTGACAGCTCGGCCATAGCCTCCGTTGGGTTGGTGAACGGCCACCACTCGCGGGTCTTTTTTCGCATATTCATCCACAATTTCGGGACATTTATCCTTTGACCCGTCATCTACCAAGATAATTTCAATATCTTTAAGTGTTTGCGCTAAAATACTGTCCACACATTGATGTAAGTATTTTTCTACACCATAAATCGGTACAACAATTGATACCTTTGGTTTATTCATTTTATTCTCCTTTTAATGTTTCAAACAATTCTAAAGCCCTGTTAATGGCTTTGTCCATATCATAGTATTTATAATCCCCCAGGCGACCTAAGAAATACACGTTCGGCAGAGCTTTTGCCTTTTCCAGATATTTGGCATACAATTCGCCGTTTTCGTCTTTCACAATCGGATAATAGCGTTCGTTTTCCCCTCGTTTAAAACTTTGCGGATATTCAAACGACACAACCGTTTTATCGGATTTATCGTCCAAGAAATACTTGTATTCGCCGATTCGCGTGAAATCGTAATTATTCGGGTAATTAATGCAGGCCCCCGATTGGAAATAAGGCTTATCAAATTCCACAAAGTCAAATTTTAAACTACGGTACGGCAACTCGCCCAGTTCATAGCCGAAAAATTCATCAATGGGACCGGTGTAAAATAAGCGGTCATATGTGATATCGTTTTTGATATTTTCAAATTTCGTATTTAAATGCATCTTAATATTCGGATGAGCCAGCATTTTTTCAATCACTTTTGTGTAGCCTTGCAAAGGAATGCCTTGATATTTGTCTTGGAAATAGCGGTCATCTCGGCTAATATACACCGGTACTCGTCCCGTAACGGCTGGGTCTAAATCCTCCGGTTTCATCCCCCACTGTTTTAAAGTGTAGTGCAAAAAGATTTTTTCGTAAATATAGTCGGCCAAAAATTCCAAGTCTTTATCGCCCGTGCCACGCAATTGTAAAATAGGCACCTTGACATTAAATCCGAATTTTTCAATCAACTTCGTTTCCAATTTATCGGCGATGGATTTAGGAAATACTTGATGAATGGAATTCAGGTTAAACGGAATTGGCACCAACTGACCGTCAATCAGGCCTTTGACCGTGTGCATATACGGATTCCATTTGGTAAAAGAACTCACAAAATCCCATACATTTTTCAAATTTGTATGAAAGATATGAGTCCCATACTGATGAATACAAATCCCGTTATGGTCATAGTAATCATAGCAATTACCGCCGATATGATTTTTGGCATCTATGATAACCACTTCTTCCTTTAGTTCTGTGGCAATTTTATGGGCCAGTGTTGCTCCGGAAAAACCGGCACCGACAATTAAATTTTTAATATGTTTCATTTTAGTCTCCTTCTAACATGTTTTAATTTATTAACAATGGCATTGGGCAGATGTTGCAGTTTATATACTGTCAAAAATCTACGAGGATGACGGCAAATATTTACCGCTCGTTTAAAGTGTTTTTTACCAAATAGATTGACTGACAGGTCTTGAGCAAAAAAATGTTCCTTTAATTCTTGAGCAAAGGTCATAAAAAAATCAGATTTGGCCGGTTCTTTTAACCGTTTCCAATTCCACATATAAATATGATACTTAATCCAAGCAAATATGTATTTTAAATCATTATACCGATTGGTGTTTTGTAAATATGTTCTAATTTCCTTAAATTCATCGCAAACACAAAAAACTTTTGCGACACTTTTAACGGATGAACCCGCATTATCCGAACGATAGTGCAACAAAGGTTCCGGTATAAAACAGGCTCGCTTAGCCATTGACCATACTTTAAAAGTAAAACCCGTATCTTGATAAGAAGCTCCGGGAGAGGACAAAAAACGAATATTATTTTCATCCAAAAATTTTTTACTGTAAATCGCCGACCAAATACTCGGCATCATTTTGAAAACAGCCGGATAATCAGACGGCACAATAACTGTATTAAAGCAATAATCAGGTATCAAATTTTTAACGATATTTGTATCGGTTTGTTCATAATATTCAAAAAAATTACTCTTTACAACTTCTGCGTTATTTTGAATGGCAACTTCATATAATTTTTCAAACATATCCGGTTCCACAAAATCATCCGGTTCTACGATACCGATATACTCTCCGGTAGCCATATCCAATCCTCTGTTCATTGAATCACCATAACCGGAATTAGATTTATTTATCACTTTAATTCGGCTGTCTTTTTTGGCATACTCTGCTAAAATTTGTCCACATCCGTCCGGACTGCCATCATTGATGCAAATGACTTCAAAATCCCAAAATGTTTGATTTAGCACCGAATCCAAACAAGCCGGCAAATATCTTTCAACATTATATATGGGAACAATGATACTGATTTTAGGCATATCCTTCTCCCTGATTTAATTTCTTTAAACGATAAAAAACGGTATTAGGTTTTACACCGAATAAATCGGCAATTTGTTTTAATGACAGTCCAGATTGTCTTAATTTGATTAATTCTATATCTTTTCCTTTAAAGGTGGAGGTATATTCAGCACATTTTTTAGGACGGCTTAAATTCATTTTTTTGATTTTATTATAAATACTGATTTTATGTACCTTTAATTTATCGGCGATTTCAGCTCCAGAAGCACCCGCCTGATACATTTTACGAATAATATCTTCATGACGGGTAAGAAAACTGTTTATCTTTATGGTGTTTCGTTTTAATTTTAAATCAGAAACCTTTCTCCGAACAGTTTGTTTAGAACAGTGTAATTTATCAGATATAACCGGATAGGATAGTCCTTGGTTGAACAAACATTCAATAAGCTGCTCTTTCCCGTCCAAAGCTTTAATCACCGGAGCCTTTAAGGCATACAAGTAAATCAGATTGTAAACAGTGGCGACACAAACATGATATCGGCGTGCAATATCTCGTTTAGATATACCTTGAGCCAACAAACTTTGGATATCTTTTACATATTTTTCTAAGCAATTCTTTTGGTATTTCGGTTCTTTTTTGAGTCCCAAAAGAATGCGTTCTTGTTTGATTTGTGCTGCTTTATACGCTGCTTGTTGTTTAGTCACATCAATCTCTAATAAACCGAATTTTTTCTTTAATCGTCTGAGTGTTGTAGGACAAATCCCCAATTTATCGGATATTTCCTTATGAGATAATCCTAAGTGTTGTAATTCACTTATTTGTTTTTTGGTAATGCCTTTGTTTTTATATTGTACAGACCATTTTAATCCTAATTCCTTTAAAGTATAAGCCAATTTAGTTCGACTAATACCTAACCTCAATGCTATTTCATTTTGGCTTAAATTTGAATCAAATAATCTCCTTAATTGATTTTCAATGGTCATTTATTATCTCCCTCATCTTTCAATAAAAGAGATAACTTTTCTTTGTTCAAAAATAAGATATTTTGATCTGCTAATAATTCAATCAGGTTAACATTTAAAGCCGATGCAATATCAAATAATGTCTGCAGTTTTGCACCGTATATTCCCTTTTCAATCTTATGAAGAGAAAGAAGAGCAATTTCTGCTTTTTTGGCTAATTCAAGTTGTGTTAACCCATTTTGATGTCTTATTTTTCTTATATTCAAGCCAACTGTTCGCAAAACAGCTTCAAATTTGCTATTCTTTGAGTTTTGGGAAAATTGTTGGCTCATTATATCTCCAAAAATGGTCATTTAGATTATATATTTGCATAGTATATTATGTTCATTATAATTTAGCAAGTAAAAAAATGATAAATCCCTTGTATATCTTACAAATAAACGTCCTCATATCTGTAAGTTTGACTTAACAACCTAAGGGCTCTCCATAAATGACCATTTTTGGAGATATAATGAGCCAACAATTTTCCCAAAACTCAAAGAATAGCAAATTTGAAGCTGTTTTGCGAACAGTTGGCTTGAATATAAGAAAAATAAGACATCAAAATGGGTTAA
>JAFXFY010000125.1 GCA_017513365.1 Alphaproteobacteria bacterium
CAACTGGAACGTGTGTACGTTGCCATTCGGGCAGACCACCAAATGAAGATAAAACCGCATGCACATGCCCAAGTGGAAAATTTTGGAATTTTTTAGGTGGCGCTCACGCTCAATGTCGGGATTGTACCGAAGCAAAAACCGCCGAAGGAGAAAACCATCTATCATCCAAAATAGAGTGTGATAAATGTCCAAATCGGTATTACAATGTTGCAAAAGGTGGAAATGACAGGAATGGTCGTTGTCCTGTTTGTCCGGCCGGTCAAGTCAAAGACACCTCTGCCGAAGGCGATGGGCGCAGGTGTGTGGATGCGCCAGCTGAGTAAATTACTTCCCCACTTTGACGGTGGGGATTTTAATTATTTAAGCATTGAGTTTAATAAATTTCCCAACTCATTTAAATTTAAATCGGCGGGGGGTGATACAAACGTATTAAAGTTTTCTCTGTTCGTGTTCGGATTTAAAAATCCGGACAGAGTATTTCTATCCAATGGAAACACAGGGAAGCCGCCAATGGTTAGCCAGCCGTCTTTATCTGCCAGTTTTAAATTTTGTAGGCCGTTAGATAAAAACAGATTGCTGACAAAATCCATATTTTGCGGAATATAAGGTTTTAAAAAACGGGCCAAATTTTGTGTGTTCATATCGGCATTAAATTTGAGTGTTTGTGTATCAAGCCATCCATTCACGTCAGCCGAAAAGTCCCCCGATTTCATATTTAAATTTTGCACATTCAGTTTATTATCATTAAACGATGCATTGATGGTAATATCTGAAGTATTTGTTTCTACCGATTTAATATCAACCCCAATTGGCCATTTGTATGGAACTTCAACGGCAATTGTACCGCCGTTAAATTCTTTATCTAATACCCGAATATATAAATTTTGAATTTGTAAACATGGTCTCAGCCAACACGTATCTTCGGCTTTGTCAAACCGAATGGTTAGGTAAGGCGTATCAACTTTTTTAACATATGTGTTTAATGTACCGGTTAAAATAGGCATCAAAGCCATTTTAACCCCCCATAAGGCCCCCAAACCTAATGCTGCGATAATGCATAAAATAATAATTACTTTTTTCATATTTGGTACACTAGCCGAAAAATCTTTTCTTGACAAGTGAAAAATATTGGCGTATAACAACCTTGCCCTTTGGGGATATAGCTCAGCTGGGAGAGCGCTGCGTTAGCAATGCAGAGGCCGGGGGTTCGATCCCCCCTATCTCCACCAGTTTTTAAATCAGCCTTTTTCGGGGCTGTTTTTTTTATTTTGTAAAATTGGTCCAAGTGGTTGGGACGGGTAATAATTGCCATTTGGCATCTAACGGAAAGTGGGTTTTGACAAAATTTCGTGGTTTGGCAAAAAAGTAATCATCATCAATCCGTTTGTTAGCCGTTAATTGTGATACCGATGGCAGACGGCGTTGTCTTTTTTGTAATTCTTTCATCATTTGATGAGATGTTAAATCTTGCCCAATCATTTTATTGGTTTTAGACATCCAGTAAGTGTCTACCAGTTGCCACTTGCCGTTTATATTAACACCATTCCAAGCCGATTCGTATCGTTGTAAGTGATAGGTTCCGCCTCGGATACGATTAACGGATGGTTCTAATGATTGCATCAGATGACCGGAATAACGGCTGGACGGCACATTGTCGCCCGCATATCCATCAATAATGACGGTTTCTAATCCCGCCATAGTTGCCAGTTCAGCATACAGTTTTGCAAAATCAAATGGTGTGCCGATACGGGTTAAAAACGGGTCGTTTTCTAGTGCTATCTCTGCCGGTCTGTTGCGATGAGAGGCCTTGACTAACTGTTCATATTCATATCCGTTTTTATCCATTTGATATGCTATCCACGAGGCAATGACACGTGCTTTTTCGGCATCTGTTTTTAATCCCTTTGTCAATTGAGCGACCAATTGTTCCTTTGTGGTGGCTTGTTCTATGGACATCTTTTTTGCCCGCATATCTAATGCGTTATCAGTCATGGCAAAAACCGCTGTGGATATTAAAAATAAGCTTAAAAATAAGATGAGTTTTTTCATTTATGGCGTCCTTGATTTTTTGCCCATTCCCATAATGGGTCAGTCGGTACATTGTTTTTAGGAGAAGTTGACGTTGGTGAAGGGGAGGACGTGCGCGGAGGAAGGCTCATTATGTCACGGTCATCATCAAGCAGATTTTGACGATCTTGATAAGATAATCGTTTATCTCGGATTTGTTCTACAAAGTTGGCTTGAGTCAGAATTTGTTGTAATTTTGCCGTTAAAATCCGATGGTGTTTATGTGTCGCATGTGGATGGGTGATATTTTTTAAGAGGGTTTTTGTTTCAGCATCCGTTATGTTTAATTCTTTTAAAATTTCTTCTTGAGATGTGTTTTGTACACCTTGTAAGGCTTTATAAGCGCTACGCATATCCCCGAGTTTAACAGCTGCCGAAAAAGCGGTTTCGTTTTCTTTGTTCATATACTCACGCATAATGGTCAGCGGTGATAAAACACGTGTTAAAACATATTTGAGTTTTTGTTTTTTATGCTCTTTTTCCTTTTCTGCAGCAATTTGAGTTGACGGTCGGCTTTTATAAGGATTTTTTGGGGGTGTCGGAGCAAAAAGTTGTTTTAAGGTCTCAATTGTTTTTATATCAGATAGATTTAAGGCCTTTTTTAAATCCGGATGTGTTTTCATGGCGTGGATAAAGTGAGCAGCTTGTTCATAATAACCGGTTTTTAAAGCCGCTGAAAAAATGGTATCGCCGTCAAATTTATGTTTAATATCGGCCATACGAAAATTTAATTTTTCTTTGTCGGGATCAACATCGTTATAAACAATATATTTAACGAACATATTGGATAATAATTTTATCATCCACACAGATGTTTCTTGAGGTGTTTTAAGAGGTGTTTCGGCCTGAATATAGGCGTACTTTTCAAGATCTGTTTTGTGATTTTCCATCAAAACTCCTCCTGTTTGATGTTAATACTCTTAATATTATACGCTTTTCTTGATTTTTTGTCAATGGATGTAAATCTTGCTTGAAAAGAGGGGGAAAATGTGCTAAGAGTAAAAAATCAGTTAACAAAACAAAAGGAGAAAATATGCGTCAAAAACTTATCGCAGGAAACTGGAAAATGAATTGTTTAAAGGCTGACGGGTTGGCTTTGGCCAAAGCGGTGGCGGAAAAAACGGCCGCTGCCGGCGATATGCCGATAGAAGTGCTCATTTGTCCGCCAATGTCATTGTTGGGATTGGTTTGTGATTTGCCTCATGCCGGTTTAAAAATCGGTTCCGAAGATGTGGCAGAGGCACCGAAATCTTTTGGTGCTTTTACAGGGGATGTTTCCGCCGAAATGGTTAAAGATTTGGGCGCTGATTATGCGATTGTCGGACACTCCGAACGCCGTACATTACACGGTGAAACAGATGCCGTTGTAAAAACTAAGGCCGAAAATGCGATAAAAGCCGGTTTGCGTGCCATTATTTGTATTGGTGAAACCGAAACCGAACGTGATGAAGGGCGTGCTTTGGACGTTGTCGCTACCCAAATTAAAGGGTCCGTTCCGGCGATTGCTACGGCTGAAAATTGTGTGATTGCCTATGAACCGGTTTGGGCCATTGGGACAGGTAAAACCCCAACTGTAGCAGATGTTGCCGAGGTGCATGCCGCCATTCGTCAAGAACTGACGGATTTGTTGGGTGCAGAAATCGCAAATGGTATGCGTGTTTTGTATGGTGGTTCCGTAAAACCGTCTAATGCAAAAGAATTATTGGCTGTGGATAATGTAGATGGTGCCTTAATCGGTGGTGCCAGTTTAAAGGTAGAAGATTTTTGGGCCATTGCCGAAAGCCAATTATAAAGAAAGGATAAAAAATGAATTCAGTATTATTAGCGATTGATATTATTTTAGCAGTTTTTTTAACAATTTTAGTATTGTTGCA
>JAFXFY010000126.1 GCA_017513365.1 Alphaproteobacteria bacterium
AAAGTGCATATTGTTTGTGAATAATGATATCATAGGGCGATTTTAATCGCCCCTTTAATTTTCCGTTTTTTCGGGCATATGCATTAATCCGCCGCTGACGGGTTCTGAAACGCCGGTGGTGGCAGGGTAAGAAATGGGTAATCCGAACAAGGAACGTACGGCCAAAAATCCGTATCCCCAAGCCGACAGCGTGTTTTTATCCCATCCGAATTCGGTAGCCGTTTCTACACGCATACCGCTTAAGCGTTTTTTGATATCCAATACCAAGGTTGGATTGAGTGTGCCGCCACCCGTTAAAATAACTGTTTCGGGGCGGGCTGGTAAAAATGCAATGGCCTCAGCCAATGCCCGTCCGATAAAAGCGGTTAATGTGGCGGCCCCGTCTTCGGGATGGGAGCCATCCACTTGTTTTAACAGGTCATTAAATTCATTTCTATCGGCTGTTTTGGGTGGAGGTTGCGTTAAAAACGGATGTCTCATTAATACATTGAGTAATCGCTCATCAATTTGTCCTTTGGCCCCAAACAAACCGTCAAAATCCATTTCTTGCCCATATCGTTTTTGTACCCATGTATCCAATAAAATATTCCCGGGACCAACATGGAAACTCATCATTTCTCCAACACCACCAATATAGGTTAGGGCCGTTATGCCTCCTAATGCCACAACAGCCAAAGGTTTAGGCATATCTTTTGTCAGCACTTCATAAAATGAGGCCAACAACGGGCCACCTTTACCACCGGCAGCTAAATCGGATTGAATAAATCGGTTAATAACGGGAATACCAAATGTTTGAGCTATTTTATCGGCATTGGCCAAAGAAATATTTATTTTTTGTAAAGCATTATGGTAAACCGTTTGCCCCGATAATCCGATAATATCCACTTTGGGATAAGTCCGTTTGCCCAGTTCCAATAACTCTTTTACCGTTTCAATAATATGTGTGGTGATTTTTTCCTCTAAATCCGATAAGTGTTTCATATCAGAAAAATCGGCAACGGATTTTAATGCAGCCAACTCTTCACGTAAACTGGGGTCATAGCCACGAGAAATAGATAATGGTTCATCAAATAAATCCAAACCGTCCGTGGTCAACAAACACACATCTACACCGGATAGAGCGGCATCTGTATAAATACCAATGGCGGTTTTGGATTCTAGCATTATTTATCTCCGAATGGGTTAGGTAATTTTTCGCAAGCATCTTCAATACGGTCTTGCAATTCACTTAAAAAGGCACGGCGATGCAATCCTGCCGGCATTGGAGGTAAAAACTCAATCGTAACGGTGCCGGGGATTTTTCTCATTTGATTTTTCGGCCAACAATATCCTGTATTAAGTGCCACCGGCACGACAGGAGCTTGGCATTGTTCATACAACAAAGCCACTCCTGGACTGTAAGGTTTCTTTTCACCTGGTTTTGTACGGGTTCCTTCGGGAAAGATAATTAAATTCATCCCTTTGGCCAGATTTTTTTGAACTTTATTTAACATTTTACGCATCGCTGTTCCACCACCTTTACGGTCAATGGCGACACATCCTGTTTTAGGAGCATATAACCCCGCAATCGGTAATAAAACTAATTCACGTTTTAACACATAAAATGTATTTGGAATAATGGCATGAAACAATAATGTTTCTAAGGCCGATTGATGTTTGCAGGCAATCATATAGCCATTTTCTTTCGGCAGATTTTCCAATCCTTTAAATTCAATCTTAACCCCACAAAAGAAACGTAATAATTTAGGCGTCAACCATGTCCATACAATTGGAAAGCATAATGCACATTTACGAGGTAATAATAATGTGGGAATGAATACAATACTCAAGATTAACGTAATTGTATAAAATACAATCGTAAAAATAAAGGAACGAATCCATTGGAGGAAATGTGTCATATTAAATCCTTTCAAAAAATAATTGTTTTAAATGAACGACAATAAATTTATGGTATTCAATGAATAATAACCATGCATATCTGTTTTTTATCCACTCTACCGAATTGTTAAATGATTTTGGAAAAACCGGGTAAGGCACAATAGTTAAATGAGGAGTATGTTTTAATATTTCAAACATACTGCGAGGCATGTGATAAAAACTTGTTACCAATAAAATAGACTGAATGTTTTTTTGACGTATCCAATTTGCGGTTTCCAATGCGTTTTCGGCCGTTGTTTCGGCTAAATACCCCAAAGTGATTTTATCGGTTAAATGCGATGGAACCATCCGTAAAATTTCTGCTGGTGGTACTTGTTTATTAACACCGGAAATTAACAGTTGAGCGTTATTTTTTTCCTCTAACAGACGAATGCCGGTTGCAATGCGGTCCGTTCCACCGGTTAAAGCCACAATACCCTCAGTCGTCGTTTGAGGGGCGAATTTAAAGCTTAAAGCATATAAGCTGAATCCGACAAAGCCTATGACCCAAACCAATAAGGTCAATAATATTGCATATAGGCATAAATGGCGGACAACTTGTTTCATTTAGATCATTCTTTTTAAAGCTGTTGATACCGTTTTTAAAGTGGAGATAAATGCCAATAAGGCAAAGGCAAAAGGCGTGCTGATTAAAATGATGAGCATCAGAGCATCTATTTTACACTTAAAATCGCCGGCAATTGTTTCAAAGAAGTATCCGACTCCAAAAATAATAGGTAAGGCCAAAACTAAACCACCTAAACCACCCAGCAGTGTTAATTTTAAAATTCGTACGGCGTATTGCCAAGCGATATAGCCGTCATTCGCCCCCATCATGTGGACTAAAGCAATAACGTGTTTATGCATTGTTAAGCTGGTTTTTGCCGAGTAGGAAACTGTAAAAGCTGTTGTGATAATCAACAAAGCTAAAATAAAAACAGTTAATTTCATCAATCCACCAGCAATGGTTATTAAGGTGTCTAACCATACCCGATGAGAATCCAAAACTGCCAGTGGAACAAATTGAATGAGTTCCGTATTCAACTCTTCTATATTGGGTGGATTAATTGTATCAACAGTTACGTCAATAACTTGAGGTAAGGGGAGAGCTTCAATATTGGTATGTTGTTCTCCAAGCCAAGGTGTCATGAGACGTCTCATTTGAGCTTCTTCCAATACTTTCGCCCCTAAAATACCCGGATTTGTTCGTAAAATGGTTAAGGCCTTTTCTATATCATTTTGAACGGCTTCTCCCCGAGGTTGTCCTTTGTCATCCACTGTGGGAATTTGAACCGTAATTGAGGCAGACACACTTTTATTCCAATAAGATAGCGCCTTATAAGCACTCAATCCACCAGCCAATGTTAAGGCGGCGATAAAAATCATCAGCATGCTAATCCACGGCAAAAATAAACGGGATGGATCAGTGGAAAAAGGAATGTCGGATTTTTTAGCCATTGTTATCTCCCCGTTTAAATAATTTTGATGCCATATCTGCATATTTGTTCGTTGGTTGTATCAATTGTAAACGACCGTGGTCTAAATGTAATTGTGGAAAACCAAAGTGTTTAATGAGTGGTTGATTGTGTGTTGCAATCACAACGGTTGTGCCCAGTTTGTTCAGTTCTAAAAACAAATGCAATAACCGTTTTGCCATCGCATCATCAACATTTCCGGTTGGTTCATCGGCCAGCAAAATTCTGGGTCTGTTGATAACGGACCTTGCAATGGCAACACGTTGCTTTTCCCCACCGGATAATTGGGGAGGTAGTGTTTTCATTTGCTTTTCTAATCCTACCCAAGCCAACATTTCACTGACATGACGGCGAATTTCATTTTCTTTTACACCGGCAATTCTTAATGGCAGAGCCACATTATCAAAGGCGCTTAAATGGTCCAATAATCTGAAATCTTGAAAAACAACCCCGATTTGACGACGTAATTTAGCTTTTGCTGAACGAGATAAGGCATCAACGGCATGTCCAAACAAACGAACTCGTCCACGAGAGGGTAATAAATCCAAATACAACATTCTGAGCAACGAACTTTTGCCGGCTCCACTTTCTCCGGTCATAAAATGAAATGAGCCGGGTTCTAAGGTAAATTGAATGTCTTTTAAAACTTCCGGACCGGTTTCATAGCGTAAGGAAACACCGTTAAATTCCGCAATATAAGCCGATAATTTTGTTTCGTTTAACACATTTTATCCTTTTGTTTTTTATTTTTGTTGTATCTTTTTGTGAAATTATATATATTATGTTTACACTATTTTTTTGAAAAGGAAAAGATAAATGTTAATCATATGCCCAAAATGTTTCGCAAAATATGAAATTGATACGCAACAATTTAACGAGGAAACTCATATTTTTCAATGTAGTAATTGTGGAAAACGTTTTGAAGAACGTGTTCATTTTGATGATGAAAAAAATGAAAATCAACAATCTGTTCCACCGGCATTTATTACTGAACAACCTATTTTGGCTCCGTTATCGGAAAATGATTATATTTCATCTAATCGGGCTGCAATGGATTTTACACCGCAAAGCAGTGTCGTCTTGCCAGAAGAATTTACTCCGGTTGGTGATACCGGTAGCAGTATCGGACGCAAAATCATTTTTACCATTATATTGTTATTTGTTTTGGGATTGGGAGCAGGCAGTGTCTATATTTGGATGAATAAAGCGGCATTGTTGAAAAAATATCCAGAAGTTCAACGTGCTATTGATTTGATTATGACCCCAACAAAATCG
>JAFXFY010000127.1 GCA_017513365.1 Alphaproteobacteria bacterium
ACTTTGTTACTACCCATATCTACTTTAGGTAAGGAAAATGCTCCTGCTGTTGTTCCAGTCATTGCTAAGATAAAAGCAATTGCTAAGTATTTTTTCATTTTGACTCCTTTTTTTGTAATGAATTAAAATTGTGAAGATTTTTCTTCTTACCTATTAGACCACAAACCAACGTTTAAATCAACCACTTTTCCCATACTTTTGTATTTTTTGTATATTTGGGAAAAACTATTTAAAAATTAAAGAAAATCAAGGATTTTAAGCTGTTTATAGACCCAGTGCTAACTTGAATAAAGTTAGAATAAGCACAAACGTTCTATTAAATGAGCCACTTTTTAAACTTTATTTATTAGGAGGTATAACATGGCAGTTATGTGGATATATAAAATCAGTCCGTGTATTACCAGATTTCTCCAGCCAAAACAGACAAGTCGCTAAAAATAGCTTCAATTCCGACATCAATTCATTTTGCGTTGCCGCTTGAATTCATTGTGTCTCATTGCTTTACGCATAAAAACTTGCCACGGGCAATTTTTTGTTTACTTACAATAATGTTGCTCTGAGGTAAAAAATGCTTGATATTTGGTGTTTCTTTATGTAGAATATCAGTTGTTTCTAATTTAAGAAAGGAAAAAGGAATGAATTTAAAAAAAATTGTAAATTTTGTACGGAATATAGAAAATGAAAAACCGGTTTGGATGAAGATTACGGTAGGGCCTACTGTAGGAAAGGCAATAGGATTAAAATCAAAGGGCTCTAGTTTTTATCTGGTTGCAGATGAGCGCATTCCATACGAAAATATCTTTAATATTCCAAATGATATAAAAGAAGATTTACGTAAAAAAAAGCCAGATTTTCGGGGCGTTTATTGTTCGGCCACTTTTGGTCATATTCCGGATATATTGTCGGATTTGCAAACGTATTGCGATATGACAGGACAACCAGGACTAACATTTTTAAATGGAAAAGAGTATAATTTGCAACCTCAATCTAATAATGCTCAGTTGCAAAAAGAAAACGCTAAACGATTCCGTAATGATAGGGGTATGTAGTTCTTATATTTTGGATGATGATACAAAGAGGAGATTGCCTCTAAGGTCTATTATTACCAAAACTGACCAGTCCAAGATATTTGGTTAAAGACGAATTTCATCAAATTTGGAATGAACAAGCAAAGTATTTTTCTCAAATGAATAAAGAGGGATTGAAACAGCAATTCAAATTTATTTTGTTATATTTTCTTAATGTGTTTTATCAATAAATAATTTGTAAAAAACAATAACTGTTTGTTTTATAACAAAAAAATGACATGAGTGAAAAAAATGTATTTTTTTGTTGACATCTTGTCTCTTATGTGATAACCTATATTTGTTCAGGCGCCCGAGGGCAATGGGCGGGGACAACAGACTTGGCCAGTCATCAGCGTATGGGATATCCCAAGATGATGTGTTGGCCTTTCGAAAGAGAGGTTTTTTTATGTCTTTTAAATATAAACATGGCTTTTGCATTTTACGGTGTCAACCGTTTCATATTGGTCATGACCGTTTAATTAAGCAAATGATGCAAGAATGTGAGTTGGGTACGGTCTTAATTGGATCGGCTCAAGAAAGTGGTACGCATATTAATCCTCTACCGTATTTTACACGAAAAAAAATGATTCAAAATGTTTGGCGTCATCGGGAAGAGTATGCCAGATTGCAAATCATTCCCGTAAAAGATGTTGTCAATGTTCCTTGGAATTATCATGTTTTGGAAACTATTAAAAAGGAATTACCGGACCGACCAAAACCGGATATTATGTATGTGGGCGATAATCGGGAATACTTGTTTTTTGCCGCAGATGTACCGAATGTCGGGTTATGTTCCAGAACAACGCAAAGTTTTCCGTTTTTATCGGGAAATATGGTGCGTGATATGATTGCGTTAAAAGATGAACGTTATAAAGAGTTTGTCCATCAAGAAAATATGGAGTTAATTCAAAAGAATTTTTATGAAGATGGACTTGTTTAGGAAAGGTTGAGGTCAACTTTTCCATTGATTTGGGTCTTGTAGGGACAGTCGAGACAAATCAATTAAAACCTACTGTCAAGGAGAAAATAAAATGAATACAACTTATTCAACAAATCGTTATGTCGGTGCTTCAGTTTATGGTGTGAGAATGCCTATTATTACAGAGGGGGCAGATATTGCTAAAATCATCAGTGATACCGTTATTGAAGCCGAAAATTCCGTATATCAACCCATTACATTAGATAATCGTGATATTATCGGCATTACGGAATCGTTTTTAGCCAGAGCACAAGGAAATTACATTGCCATAGATGATATTGCCAGTGATGTCAGTCAAAAATTCCCAGAAGGAGATGTAGCGGTTGCTTTTCCGATTTTATCCCGTAATCGATTTGCAAAGATTTTAGAAGGGATTGCCAAAGGAGTAAAAGGTAAGGTCTATGTGTGTTTATCCTACCCAGCAGATGAGGTTGGGAATGCTATTATGGATGAGGACGCTTTGTTTAATTCTGATATTAATCCATATTCAGATATTTTGAGCAAACAGCAATTTCGTGAAAAATTTGGTATTTTTCATCATCCGATTACGGGGTCTGACCATATTCAAATGTATGAAGACATTGCCCCGAATATTGAAATTGTTCTTTTAAATAATCCAAAGGATATTTTGAAATATACTAATCAAGTTATTGTATCCAGCATCCATACTCGGCATCGTCATAAAGCCATTTTGCAAAATGCCGGTGGCACGGTTTATACATTAGATGATATTTGTAATACGCCAACTAATCAACATGGATGGAGCGAATATGGGGTGCTTGGGTCCAATTATTCTGATGAAAATCGTTTAAAATTATTTCCAAGAGATTCTATGGATTTTTGTAAAAGTTTGCAAGATCAATTAAAGAAAAGAACCGGTAAGCAAATTGAAGTTATGATTTATGGTGATGGCGGATTTAAATGTCCTAAAACGCATATTTGGGAATTTGCCGATCCGGTTGTTTCTCCGGGGCATACAGATGGCCTGAAAGGTATGCCAAATGAAATAAAAATCAAAGCTGTTGCTGATAATAATACGGATAATCCGCAAGCAGCCATTCAAAAAGCGATTGCCGAAAAAAATACCGGAGATGATTTTTATACGCTTGGTACAACACCTCGGCAAATTACGGACCTGGTCGGATCGTTGTGTGATTTGACAACCGGTTCTGGTGATAAGGGAACGCCTGTGGTTGTGATTAAGGGATACTTTGATAACTACTTATCGGGTATTCCAGAAAGAGTTCGGGCATAGTAAAAAAGGAGGAGGGGGCTTTGCCTCCTTCCTCCATTATACGATAGGATAGATAAATGTTAAAAGAAAGAATACAAAAAATATTTTATACGTTAAAACATAAGTTGGCTTTTTTACATGTTGAAAAACAGTTGCGGGGAAAAAATACGTTAAGCGGTTATTTGCATGATTCAGAAAAACCTCTGATGTATTTGTTTTGTTTTTGGATGAGTATTTCCGATATTCACAAGTTTCATCGCGCTCATAATCGGCATCATGTGAAAAATAATCTTAAAAAATCAACGGATGATTTGCTAGATACGGTAATAGATTGGGAATGTGCCAGAATAACAAAGCCGGATAAACCGCTGAATGCTTATGATACGTTAATGAAGTATTATCCTGAGTATGAAAAGGTATATTTGCCGATTATTCAGAAATATTTGCCACATCAGGTAAAGGAAAAAGAATAAAATTTAGGAGATAATAATGCTTTTTGAAATTGGGGCAACAATTTTAGGGTTGTTGCAGGGATTCTTTGTGTTGTTTAATAAGCGAATTCATTGGATTTTTTACGTATTGCAAATGATTTGTTTAATTTTATTTTCATTTATAAACAAATTATACGGAGATATGAGTAATGCATTCTTTTATTTAATTGTTGGTATTGTGGGGTTCATTTTGTGGGATCCTAAACGTGGAAAACAAATGATTAGATCATGTTCTTTTAGGGAGAGAATAAAATATACGTTATTTATTTTATTTGGAACAGTTGGTTTATATTTTTTATTGAAACAAACGGATGATTATCTTCCCGCGATGGATGCATTTACAACAATTTCCAGTTTTGTGGCCACTTATTTTATGGTCTTGCGCAAAATTGATACATGGTTTGTTTGGTTTGTAAATGATATTTGTTATGTTGTTCAATATTCTTTATTGCCGCAACCTGCCATTTATTTGTTGTCATTAAATATTATTTGGACTGGTCTGGCTGTTTTGTCTTATTGCCAATGGCATAATATTATGAAAGGTAAAAAGTAATGAAAAAAATATATTTTTCTGGAAAATTTAATAAAATAAAAAAATCTCATTTATCATTGTCTGAGGCTTTGAAAAATGATTACCGCTGTAAGATATTGGGCGACTCGAAAAAGTTAACGTATCCTTCAGATTCGTTGGTTGTTTTTGATAAATATATTTATACGGGGCCGTTTTATTGTGAGCAAGCATCAAATGGCAATTATACTTCCACAGATTGTAATGCGGTATTAAATGCTGAATTTAAAGCTGTTTCTGATGCTGATATTTTTATTTGTGTTTTATCGGAACATTTTTCTGTTGGAACAATTGTTGAGTTGGATTGGGCTTTAAGTCAAAACAAAGAAATTATTTTATTGTATCAAGAAGAAGAAACAAGCTACACCATTAAATCAGAATATTGGTTTGCAATAGCTAATGCTTTGAAAAATTCTGATAACATTAAAGTTTTTTCATTTAAACATGCGGATGATGTTTATCCGTTAATTAATAATTTATTATAAAAAGGAGAAATACTATGAAATATAAAGAATTTGAACTTATTTTATCATCGTTTAGATGCAATAAAAATTGTCCTTATTGTACAGCAAAAATTACTAAATGGCCTGTCGTTGATGATAAAATTCATTGTCTTGAAACTCAGTTGGACTATTTGAAAAGTCAGGGAATTTCTTTTAGATATTTTATTTTTTGTGGGAATGGAGAACCTTCTTTGCATTCTTATGAAACAATTCAAACGGTTGTGAATACCATTAAAAAAGCGGGGTTGTTTGATGAATTTAGATTCCAATCATCTGGAAATATCTTTTTTGAAAAAGACAAATTAGATTTGATAAAAAAGGATTTTATTGTTGAAATAACACGAGTAGATTTTGATTCCAAAAAAGATATGGAAATTTTAGGATATGATAAAGATTATATAAACAGTCCGTTATTTAAAGAAGCTAATATTCGTTTAAATTATGTGATGTTAAAGCATAAATCATTTGAAGAATATTTAGTGGAAATAAAAAAATATTTGGATACATATCCTAACATTAAAACGGTTAGTTTAAAAACGTTAAATTTAAATACGCATAATAATGATATTAATAACCCTTATTCACAATGGATTTTAAACAATGCTTTAACAAAAGATGACACAGATATGGTTATTCAAAAAATGGCTCAAAATGCTGATTTTAGTGTTAAAGATGAAGTGTTTTTTGACAGATATGAATGGATATATGCCGATAAGCCAATTACATTTTATACAAAAAAATTAGATTATGGATATTCAAATATTGTTTATTATGGGGGCGAATTAGTTGATTATCATTTGAATAAAATTCAGCTAAAAAAATGAAATATAAAATGAATAAAGTTTCATTGTTTATGCTATGTTGTAGAACTAATTTTGAAATGGTCATTTTTTTGCTATGAATTAATGAATAAAAAAATACCTTTCTAACAAGAAAGGTATTTTTATAATTGTTGATAATTTTTAATTTGAACGAGAAACTGGGAGATCTTTTAAAATATAGCCGCGCCCCCAAACGGTTTCAATATATTCTTCACCGCCGGACAGCTTTTCAATTTTGCGACGGATTTTGCACAAAAATACATCAATGATTTTCATTTCCGGTTCATCCATCCCACCATATAAATGGTTTAAAAACTGTTCTTTGTTAATGGTTGTACCCTTACGCATACCCAGTAGTTCCACCAAAGCATACTCTTTGCTGGTCAGGTGTAATACTTTGCCATCAATGGTAACAATTTTACTGTTTAAGTTAATTTCCATTGCCCCTGTACGAACGATTGGGTCTGCTAATCCCTTTGACCGACGAACAAGAGCGTTAACACGAGCGATTAATTCACTACGGTCAAATGGTTTTGTTAAATAATCATCGGCACCAAACCCAAGACCTTTAAC
>JAFXFY010000128.1 GCA_017513365.1 Alphaproteobacteria bacterium
GAGGCAAATGCAAAAGCTTATACAACCGAACAAATAACCGCAGCAAAAACGTATGCAGATGGAAAAGCAACTGCAGCTGAAACAAATGCAAAAGCATATGCAGAAAACAAAGCTTCAACAGCAGAGGCAAATGCAAAAGCTTATACAACCGAACAAATAACCGCAGCAAAAACGTATGCAGATGGAAAAGCAACTGCAGCTGAAACAAATGCAAAAGCTTACACGGACACTTTGGCAAATGGTGCCGTTAAAAACAACACTGATGCAATCGCGGTATTAAATGGTGATGAAACAGTGGATGGTTCTGTTGCAAAAGCAGTAAAAACAGCTGAAACAAATGCAAAAGCATATACTGATGCACAAGATGCAGAAACATTAGCTTCAGCTAAAACATACACAGATACCCAAGATGCTGCGACATTGGCAACTGCTCAAGCAGATGCTTCAGCAAAAGCAACTGCTGCTGAAACAAATGCCAAATCTTATACGGATACATTAATTGGAACAACTGATATTTTAGTTGAACAAAATGGTGTGATAAAATTGGGTACAGTGAACGAGAATATTGCAGCCTTAAATAACGCTATTGGTGATATTACAGACTTAAATCAATACACTGAAGGAGCTACTATCGGTAATGCCTTGACACAAGGTGGCACACAATCCGCCGATACGGTTGTGGCGGCCTTAAACAACATTGATGCAACGTTGGGAACAATTCACGGATTACGAGATAAATTAGCTGCATCAGGCGCCGGTACAAACTTAGCCAGCGGGACAACGGTTGAACAACACTTAACGGCTTTAGACAGCGCTATCGGTAATCGTGCCTATACCAGCACACGCTATATATCCTCAGGTAGTGATTTATCATCTGCTGTCAGCACATTGGACAGCAACTTAAGTCGTGTTGAAGGTAATTTGGATGCATTAACACGTCGTACCCAAAAAATGCACCACGAAATGAAATCTGGTTTTGCCAGTTTAGCAGCCATGTCGGCCTTAGTCCCAAATGCCCGTGTTGCCGGAGATACTCAAATATCGGTCGGTACCGGACATTATCGAGGAACGACAGGCTTTGCCTTAGGGGCATTCCACCATGTTAACGATAACATCTTACTTAACGCCGGCGCAGCCTATGGCGGCAATGGTTCTGCAACCTTCAAGGGTGGTCTGACATTCGGTTGGTAAAACCATATTGCACGAAAAACTCCCACAGTTATGTGGGAGTTTTTTTATCTAATATAACCAGATTCTATTTTGCATACAATGTTTTAATGCCTTGTTTTTCCAAAATGCCCGCCAACTCTTTAATAGCCTCTTTCGTTGGTTCTGGCACATTTTCCAAAGGATATTCAATACCGAGTTCCTTCCACTTAAACACACCACTGCGATGATAAGGTAATAATTCCACCAATTCCACATTTGGATATTGTTTAATAAAACCGGCTATTTTTTCACCATATTCAGCACTGTCATTAATATTGGGAACAACCACCCAACGCACCCACGTGCGAATATTTTTATCCCGCAGTACATTTAAAAAGTCCAATGTGCGTTCGTTGGTTAAACCCGTTAATTTTTTATGGGCTGTGTCATCTAAATGTTTCACATCCAATAACACCATATCGGTTAAATCCAATAAATTTAAGGTTGTTTCATCAATATTGGTTGTACCGGCTGTATCCAAGGCAATATGCACTTTTTGTCGTTTCAGCGCCTTAAAAATCGGCAACAAAGATGTTTTTTGCATGAGCGGTTCCCCGCCGGAAAAAGTAACACCACCACCCGAAAATTCCATAAACTTTTTGTATTTTAAAACTTCGGCTACAACTTCCTTGGCGGTTTTTATTTGACCACCTTTGGCATCCCATGTATCTGGATTATGACAATATTGACATCTTAACGGACACCCTTGCGTAAAAACAACAAAGCGAATGCCTGGGCCGTCAACGGTTCCACCGCTTTCATAAGAGTGTACTTTTAAATATGTATCGTTTAATTTTTCCATTAAGATATCTCCTATTATAAAAAAGGCGACCCCGATTTTTAAGGTCGGAAGTCGCCCCCTAACAAGTTAGTTATTAAATTTTTTCGTGGAACGTTCTGGAAATAACATCCATTTGTTGTTCACGGGTTAATTTAATAAAGTTTACGGCATAACCGGACACACGAATTGTCAATTGCGGATATTGTTCCGGATGTTCCATCGCATCTTGCAATGTTTCACGGTTCAAGACGTTCACATTGATGTGTTGACCGTCATTACCACAATAACCATCCAAGAGGCTTACCAAGTTATCTACTTGGATATCACGTGTTTTACCCAAAGAGTTCGGGATAATCGTGAATGTGTTGGAAATACCATCTTGAGCGTGTTGGAACGGTAATTTAGCGACGGAACACAAGGAAGCAATAGCCCCGTTTGTATCACGTCCGTGCAATGGGTTAGCACCCGGAGCAAACGGTACACCAGCTTGACGTCCATCCGGAGTAGCCCCTGTTTTCTTACCATATACAACGTTTGATGTAATTGTCAAAATGGATTGTGTCGGCAACGCATTACGGTAAATCGGCAAGCGACGGATTTTATCCATAAATTGTTTTACAACACGACGAGCAATACTGTCAGCACGTTCATCATTATTACCATATTTCGGATAATCGCCTTCAATTTCGAAGTTAGTAGCCAAACCGCGTTCATCACGGATAACTTTCACTTTAGCATGTTTGACGGCAGACAAAGAGTCAACAACGATTGAGAAACCGGCAATACCGCAACCCAAAGTTCTGATAACGTCTTTATCATGTAAAGCCATCATGGATTTTTCATAAGAATATTTATCATGCATATAGTGGATGATGTTCAAGGCGTTGACATATGTTTCAGCCAGCCAATCCATCATCTTATCAAATTTGCGTTCTAATTCGCCGATTTCCAAGTATTCGGAAGTAATCGGAGCGAATTCCGGACCGACTTGAACGCCGGATTTTTCATCTTTACCACCATTAATGGCGTACAACAAAGCTTTAGCCAAGTTAGCACGAGCGCCAAAGAATTGCATTTGTTTACCGATACGCATTGGGGATACACAGCAAGCAATACCGTAGTCATCGCCAAAGAAACCACGCATTAAATCGTCATTTTCGTATTGGATGGAAGATGTATCAATGGATACTTTCGCACAGAATTTTTTGAATGCTTCCGGCAAATGATTTGACCACAATACTGTCAAGTTTGGTTCCGGAGCCGGTCCCAAGTTATAGAGTGTGTGCAAGATACGGAAGGAGTTCTTTGTTACCAAAGTACGACCGTCAATACCCATACCGCCGATAGATTCTGTAACCCATACCGGATCGCCGGAGAACAATTCATTGTATTCTGGAGTTCTCAAGAAGCGAACCATACGCAATTTGATAACCAAATCGTCCATCATTTCTTGAGCTTGTTCTTCTGTAATCACACCATTTTCAATATCACGTTGAATGTAGATATCTAAGAATGTGGAAATACGGCCGATAGACATAGCGGCACCGTTTTGGTCTTTAATAGCGGCCAAATAACCGAAGTATGTCCATTGGATGGCTTCTTTCGCATTTGTAGCCGGACCGGAAATGTCCAAACCATAAGCAGCGGCCATTTTCTTCATGTCTTGTAAAGCACGAATTTGTTCGGCAATTTCTTCACGTTCACGAATAACATCAGCCGTCATGCTGGCCAAGTTCGTTAAATCTTTTTGTTCGTTTTTGTCTTGGATTAAACGATCAATACCATACAAAGCAATACGGCGATAATCACCAATGATACGACCACGGCCGTAAGCATCCGGAAGACCCGTTACGATACCACTTTTACGGCAAGCACGAATATCCGGTGTATAGGCATCAAACACACCATCATTATGTGTTTTACGATATGTTGTAAAGACTTCTGTCACTTTCGGATCTAACGGCAAGTCATAAGCTTGACAAGAACCTTCCACCATACGATAACCACCATACGGCATTAAAGCACGTTTAAGCGGAGCATCCGTTTGCAAACCGACAATGATTTCGGCATCTTTATTGATATAACCGGCACCGTGAGATGTGATAGAAGAAACAACGCTTGTATCAGCATCCAACAAGCCGTTATTTTCACGTTCTTTTTTCATGAGTTCGGAAACATCTTCCCACATTTTCTTTGTGCGAGCTGTTGCACCGGCTAAGAAAGAATCATCACCTTCATACGGTGTGTAGTTTAAGTTAATAAAGTCACGGACGTTAATTTCATCCTGCCATTTATTTGTTTTAAAACCTTCCCAGGCTTTGTTTAAGTTATCCATGTAAATTTCCTTTCATTTTTTTACATTTTTCAACATATAAAAACGGTTTTTATCAAAATCACTGGACCGTTTTGGATGAGGGCACTATAGCACATTTTGTTTTTTTTTGCTACAAAAAAGTTTAATTTTTTGTGAATATTTTATGATATTGTGTCTCCCTATAAGGCGAAAATCCGTTTCCTATCATTTTTTTCTTGAAAAGAGTACCCATTTGCGATATCCTAAAAATGGTTCCAAAGCGGAACA
>JAFXFY010000129.1 GCA_017513365.1 Alphaproteobacteria bacterium
AATGGCTTTTTGAGATAAAATCGTATCCAAAATAATGGCGGTTTTACCCGTTTGACGATCGCCGATAATTAATTCCCGTTGCCCACGCCCGATTGGCACCAAAGAGTCAATTCCCTTAATACCCGTTTGAATTGGACGACACACTTTATATCTGTCCACAATCCCCGGAGCCGGTGCATTTACGGGCATTTTCGGCAAACTATCTAAACTTTCTCTGTCATCTAATGGTTCACCGAGCGGGTTAATCACACGCCCCAGCAATTCCATCCCCACCGGCACAGAGTTCATTTCATTGGTACGAAATACTTTTTGCCCTTCACGAATATTTTCGGCATCATCAAAAATCACCACGTCAACCGAATCGGGATTGAGGTTCAACACAAGACCATGTTGATGCCCTTCAAACACCACCCGTTCGCCTGAGGCAATTTCCTTAAGCCCGCTGACCTTTGCCACGCCATCGGAAACGGATTGAACTTGTCCGACCTCTTTCACAATCGGTAGTCATCAAAGCTTTCCACCTTTTGCACAAAAAAGTCCGTTAACTTTGCAGGTGTCATTTCACCGGAAAATTCGTTTTCAACCTCTTTTTGAAAAGCGCTTAAACGCCCTTTAACCGATGCATCAATCAACAACGAATTAACCCGCATGGAAACACCACCGATAAGATCCGGATTAACCTTTAACTGAATCATAAAGTTTTGCGTTTCCAATATATCGGCCAATTGTTCACGCATACCGGACAGTTGTTCATCGGTGAGCGATACCGCACTTTCCACCTCAACCACAACAGTTTTTCCGATTTTTGTCATTGTTTCTTTTGTTTTTTTATCAGACATTTTTTATTTATCCTCTTAATTTAAAAATATGCCTATACTTACCACAAAGCCCCTTATTTTGCAAGCATTTTTTTACACATTACGCCGAAGAAATACAAATCAAGCCTTCCTGCACAGGGAAGGCTTGATAGACATATTTTTGTTATTGATCCTTTTGTATTTCTTGATTAAGCCGATTATTATACTCTTCGTACGGATCAATGCCATGACAACGGTCTTGAGCCCCTTTTAAATGTTTTTCACCCATCTTGGCCATTCCTTTACCGGCATCTTTTACATCACCGGCAAATCCCGTAATCCAATGACCGATTGAGGCAATACGGCTGTATGTTGTACTGGCTCCCTCACGCGGATGAATGCCAAGCAATACCCAAGCCAATATCAAAAAAACAACATACACAATAGCCAAACGCCATGTTAAGCGCAATAAAGAACGCAACATACTCAGTAATCCTTGCATTTATAATTCCTTTCATTTATAATTAATCTGATGATAAGATAGCCCCAAAAAAATAAATTGTCCAATGAAAAATTTAAATTTAACGGATTTAAACATTAAAATAACAAAATCGGCCCGCTCCAAAAACTTACGTTTAAGAGTGGATAAAAGCGGTGATGTGCATTTAAGCATGCCCAAATGGACATTAAAAAGCACCGGATTAAAATTTGTTCAAGATAATTTAGAGTGGATACAAACGCAATTAGACCACATTAAACCGCCCAAACGATTTGAAAACGCCATGAGCATTCATGTTTTGGGGCAAAGCGTTATAATTTGCC
>JAFXFY010000130.1 GCA_017513365.1 Alphaproteobacteria bacterium
ATTGCGGTATGGTTTTATATTGAGACAAAACGTTCTCAAAGACCTAAAAAAGAAAGCTCATGGGTAAATTTTCGCCTTGCTTTTAAACGATTATGGCAAAACAAAAAATTGCGTTTTTATGCCTGTATTGAAATGATTGATACTGCTTTTGGAACTGCTACCTTTCGCTTTGAAGGTGCATATTATCAAACATTGATAACACAATGGGGAGTAAATATCGTCCGTTTTTCAAAACATATTTTAGGTATAATCGGATTTTTTATTGTTCCGTATTTTCGTAAAATTAATATCGTTAAACTGTTTTTTGGTTCAATGATTGGAAACGCTTTTGTTAGATTGATTGGAGTAATTTTAAACAATACTTTTGCCCCTTTTATTATGGCAACCGTCAGTTTGTTTTATGGTACAGAAAGAACAAGTTGTGCCAATATCATGCAAAATGAATTTTCACCCGAACAACGTGCAACAATGAAATCCATCATTTCTTGTTTATCAAGCATTTTTGCTGCATTTGTGCTTATCTTAATGGGAGGGATTGCTGATATTTATGGTGCCAGAACAGCAATCTTAACAGCAATTTTAGTAAAGATTGCTGTTATTATCGGCTCTCTCATTATTTTAAATAAAAAAATGGTTTGAAATACTACGATTCGTTTTTGTGGAGCAGAAGTATATAAAAATGATTATATTTTAAAGTGTTATACTATTTTTGCGATTCGTATTTTTGATGAGAATTTATATTTATTTTTGCACTATAGAGGTCATATTATGGTAAAAGTATATCAAATTTAAAATATATAAATATAAAAAATAACGAATTCTAAGTTTAATAAAAAAGGTGAAAACCCATCAAAAAGTATTTTTTTATCAAAAAAGAGTAAAATTTTCATTTTTCCTCTTGCAAAAGTCAATTATTTGGTGTAAATATCTTTTTAGGTACAACGAACAATTTGTAAAAACAAGATGCTTGTTGTATAGGGGGACTTTGTCCAGAGTACCTTAAGATTAATAGGGGGAGTTAATCTCAGAGGGGTAGGGCAACGAGGGCGGACGAAAGGGTTTCTTTCGTCCGTTCTGTTATGTGTGCTTTTATGTATTCTAATAACTTATTGCGCGACACACCTGCGTCCATCCCCGTCGGCAGAGGTATCTTTGACTTGACCAGTGGGACAGAGTTTGCACACTCCGTTTCTGTCATTTCCCCCTTTAGCAACATCATAGTACCTGTTCGGACATTTATCGCACTCTACCTTGGATGAATATGTATTGGAATCCCCAGTGCATTTTCCACAAAAACTATGGTTGCCATCACTAAAATGCCAATAATATCCCGTTGGACATTCACACGCTGTGCCATCGGCATTTTTTTGAGTGTTCCAATGTGATGGAGTACACACTGTACATAATCCCGTATTTGACGTGCCATTAGCATCTTTGGGATAAAAAATAATATTTTCATTATACTTCATGCATTTTTCACATTGAGCTTTTTCAGCACTAGGATAATAGCCAAATGTTTTGCAATCAAAGCATCCAACGCCTCCTGTTGTCGTTGTTTTCATTGGAATTGTGGATTCATTTTTTGCTGTGCACTTATCACATTGTTCTTTTGTCATTTCCCAATTACTGACACCACTACACAAAATACATCTGCCATTGCGTTCATTGGTACTTAAAAAATACCGCTCTGGACATTTATCACATTCTACCTTTGATGAATAGGCATTAGGTACTTCGGTGCATTTTCCACAAAAACTATGGTTGCCATCACTAAAATGCCAAAATTGTCCCGTTGGACACTCACAAGCTGTGCTATCTGCATTTTTTTGAGTGTTCCAATGTGATGGAGTACACACTGTACACAATCCCGTATTTGACGTACCATTGGCATCTTTTGGGTAGAAAATGATATTATCATTGATGGCCATGCATTTTTCACACTGTTCTTTTGTAGCGCTTGGATAATAACCAAAGTTATTACAGTTAAAACATCCATCACCCATTTTTGTAACGGCAGGATTATGGCTACATACATCACATTCGTCTTGTGTCATACTCCACGCTCCTAATTTATCACATGAAAAACACTGAGCGTTTGCAACATTATATGTCGCATCGCATCTTAAACAACTTTCTCTATCCAAGGTGGTAACACCACTCCAGTTAGTCGCACACTTAACACACTGACCACTCTTATTTTCTGTATATCCATGAGCGCACCGTGAACATGTATCATTATAACAATATTCCCCCTCGGGACAATTCAAATCATCATCAAAACAATGCTCGCCGGTACAAACGGAACAGGTGCCATAGTCCAACGAATCGGCGGTGATTTCAAAAATGTAACTCAGTTCATTTTCATCTTTATCACATGACCATACAGACTGCCCATTTGCTTTTAACATTAACACATATTCCGGTTTCGTTTTGAGTAAAATATCGCAAGCCGTTTGAGGGACTCCCGACACATTGACGGAAATCAAGTTCGGCAAAGTTTCTGAGGATGAATCATAAATAAAATCGTCTAAACTCGGGAAAGTAAATGAGTATTCGTAAGAACTCTGCGTATCCAGTTCCATATCGGGAAACGAGCCGACGTCTACAATTTGCCGTACGGAATTGGGATACTTTGTTTCTTGATAAATCAGGCG
>JAFXFY010000131.1 GCA_017513365.1 Alphaproteobacteria bacterium
ACCGGATTATTTATTATCTGTTGCCGTTATTGATTTCCGCCATAGTTTTGGGTCTGTATGAATGGCGTTTGGGTCAAAAACGCAAACTTGGAAAAGGTCTTTTATAAAAAAACTTGACAATAAAATAAAAGTGTGATATATTGTTTCAAAATCAAAAACAATATAAGGGAATATTTATGCAAAAAAACACTTTTACGCCAGAACAATTATCGGTTTTAAATGAAGTGATGGAGCCGGTACTTAATTTTGAAACACCGGTTATCAGTGCTGTTTTTAAACCGAAATTGGATAATTATACTGATGAAAAATGGGATAGAGCCATGGATATATTGCATCCTGTTTTACCGCTTGACGGGTGCGAGATGGATGGCGAATATGTCTATAGACCGTTTTATCAAGATGAAGACTCTTTAAATCAATCGGCTGACATTTATGTTGCCTTAAAAAATTACCAAGACGATTTAAAACGACCGAATGCATACTCTGACGCTTATTATTATGGTTGTAAAAGTAATAAGGAAGCTCAACTGGAACACCTTAATAAATTTTTTAATGTCGTTCGTTTTTCACAAGCCGCTACCGGACCGTTTTGGTATGCTTTAGAGGTTGCTATTGCGGATACGGAAGAACGAGGATACCGTTTATTATCTCAATATATTTCTCCCCGTCGTGTGATAATAGACAAACCTCAATGGGTTGAAAATGGTAGCGAGTCTGTAAACTCTGTCGGTCCTTGTGTTTTTTACGATTTTGGCAGTAATGAAGAATATAATTTTTTCAAAAAAATTGCCACTGATTTAGAACACTATCAAAAACAAAAGGCCGAATATGATAATCCACTGGAACAATGGGAACCTAAACGTATTTTAGCATACGGTATGAAAATAGATAAACAAAGACACCGATAACAATTTATCCCCTTATTTAAAATGAGGGGATTTTTTTGTTTTAAAAGATAATTTCGGATGATATAACTCAAACTAAGGTAGTTGTTCTGCCTCGGGGTATAGCAACCTCTTGAAGTCTGTCCTGAAATACGGGACAAAAATAACTTCCAACCACTTTTTTACAAAGGTGGTTTTCGTTTAATTTGTAAATTGAAAGGAAGTCTAAATGGCTATGCAAGATTTTAACGATAATAATGCCTCATTACTGCTGGATACTGGTGAGGGGCACCAGTATGACAGAAAAAAACATAAACCGTCATCCTCCGACCCCACCGGAGAAACCATTATGAATTCAGCCCCTCATCTGAGGGGCTGTTTTCTAAATCTATCCGAAATCTTATCTGCAAAACACAACATCTTTGACACGGTTCAGGACAGGGGCGGCAATTTCACGGGCCCGTTTGGCACCGTCTTGCAACATATCCTCTACTTCATCAAAGTGTGTCATATAGTAATTGTACTTTTCACGTTTTTCATCAATTTCTTCGTGCAGGGCAGCCAGCAACATTTTCTTAATATCACCATAGCCCATACCACCTTGTTCTAAACCGTCCTTGACCGTTTGAATAACCTCGTCTTTGGCAACACCCTTAATAATGTGATACAATAAGATGTCTTCCGGATTTTTCTTATCATTCAATCCTTGGCAGTCTGTTTTAATACCCATAACGGCTTTTTTGAGCACATTATCATCGGCAAACAATGGAATAACGTTATTATAACTTTTACTCATTTTTTGCCCGTCAGTCCCTGGCAATACTTGAGAATTTACTTGCACCACGTATTCGGGGATTTTTAAGACCTCTTTTTTGTAATGGGCATTGATAGAACCGGCAATATCGGCCGCAATTTCCACATGTTGAATTTGGTCTTTGCCAACCGGCACGATATCGGTATCGTACGCTAAAATATCGGCCGCCATTAAAACGGGGTAGGTGTACAGCCCCATATTGATACCGGCATCGTTTGGTTCCCCTTTGGCCATATTTTTATCCACTTGAGCCTTATATGCATGAGATTTATTCATCAATCCCTTAGGCGTATAGGCCATTAAAATAGTTGTTAATTCAAATAATTCCGGCACATCGGATTGCTTATAGAATAAAGAGTGTTTCGGATCCAATCCGCAAGCCAAATAGGTACTGGCAATTTCCTTTGTCAGTTGTTTGAGCAGGGGGGCATCTTTAATCGCATTAATGGCATGATAATCGGCCACAAACATAATATGGCGTCCGCCTTTGGCATTGATATCGTGTCCCAATTGAATAGCCGGTCGAATGGCACCAACATAGTTTCCGAAATGAACGGTTCCTGTGGGTTTAACCCCTGTTAAGATTGTTTTCATTGTGATATCCTTTTGTTGTTGAATTTGTGTCAATAAAAGAGTGAATTTTAAGTATAACTAAATGCCCCCTTGGGGAGGCCACAAATTCCATGTAGAATGTAAATTATATACCATAAAGACTATTATAATAAAAATTTTTTGAATATCAAGTGATTTTTCTAAAAAAAGACCGGTAAGTCTGCCGGTCTTTATAGCATCGGATTGACGTATTAACGTCCGCCCCCTCTACGGCGTTTTTGTAAAGCAGCCTTGTTTTTTCGATTTTTATTTCCAGAACGAGCTTTTGGTTTTTGTTTTTTGGGGACTTTGTTAACAATCGGTTTCCCGTCTTTATCAACGTTGAACATTTGTTGTACTTCTTTTGGTAAACCACCAACATCACGTTTTTTCAGTTTTAAATTCGGACGATTACCATTGTGAACAGCACGGTACTTCAAGTTATAAATATTGGCTCCGACTGCATACAATTCATTCACGATATTGGAACTTTGGATACGGTCATTTTTGGCTTGAGCTTCCGATAATTTAGCCAACAATACTTTAGATTTATGTCGTCTGTTATTACGTTTTCCGTCGGCTCGTTCTTTTGTGCTGACTTGACCGGTTAATTTTGAGTATTGTTTGTTTTTAACTGCTTTTAAAAAGTTTTTCCACTTACTGACAAAATTATCGGGACCGACTTGATAACCAATATCGGTAACCAACATTTGAACGGCATAAGGTTCATTCATAAAGTCAATGTCTTTTTCATTATAAGCCCTTCGATAGATTGTATCTATAACAGAACGCACTTCAGTTAAGGCGATACTTAAGCTGTCTTTGTATCTCATGCCGGCAACCTTGGCCGGTTTTCCGTCAATGGTAACAGAATGAGCAACTTGTTTGGCATTTGATGTTTTCGGTTCTTTTTGTTTAACCTGTCTGAAATATTGTTTTACTTGGTCTTCGGTCATTTTGGTGCCGTCTTCAAAGTACAAAGGAAATTTTGAAAAATCCATTCCGTTGGTGGCGGCAATACCGTGTCCGATGGTTAAAACACCTTTTGAACACATATATCCCCAAGGACAAAAACCTTCGGATACACTGCCACTCATACCAATC
>JAFXFY010000132.1 GCA_017513365.1 Alphaproteobacteria bacterium
GGGTACTTAACATACTGCCAAGTAATAAAACAGATAAAAGCTTGATGGATTTTTTCATAAATTTCTCCTTTAAAATAAATTACATTTTTCCGAACCAAGGACGTGGATTAATGGCGCCGCCATCCTTGCGAATTTCAATATACAGTTTTGGATTTTGTGTTGTGGTTAAACCGACCGGTTCACCGGCTAAGATATCTTGACCGACGGATACATAACTGCGAGCCATACCTGCCAGCAAGGTTAAATAATTATCACCGTTATCAATAATGAGTAGATGTCCATAGTTTTTAAACGGACCGGAAAATAATACACTGCCATCAAAGGGGGCAATTACTTGAGCGCCGGCTCGTGTGGCAATAGTGATTCCTTTTATGTGAGCACCGGATACGGTTATATCACCAAAATTTTGAATGATTTTTCCTCGGGCCGGCCATAACAAAGAACCATACGATTTTTTGAATGCTCCTTTGGATACATTTGATGGCTGAGGTCGTTGGACGGGAGTGGAAACTTTTTTTCCTTGAGCAGCTGCTAGTTTTCGTTCACGTTCTAAAGCGGCCAGTCTTGCTTTTTCTTTGCGCTCTTGTTCTAATTTTTGACGGCGTTTTTCTTCTTCTAATTTGCGCAGTAAATCTTTTAGGTCATTTGCTTGACTGGCTAAACTTTCGGCACGTTTTGATGCTTGAATATGGGTGGCTTGATACTGGGCTTGTAAGGATGCTTTTTGTTTTAATAATCGTTCCATCCGTGCTTGTTTTTCGGCCAAAGCCTCTGCTGCGGTTTTAACTTCTTTGGCTTGCGTGGTTATTTGAGCTCGGGTTTGAATCAGATCTGTTAAATCTGCTCGTGCTTCTGTATTTAACGAACCTAAAACGGGAATAGAGGCCATCATTAATCCTTGCGATCGAACGGTTTCAATCGGTGCCATTGGTTTAAAGAATAAACTTTCTTTTGGGCGAAGTGCCAATCGTTGCATGCCCATAATCACTTCGGCCATTTGTGCATCGGTCAGTGATATTTTGCTACTTAGTTCTTGTTCACGTTTATTTAAGGCTGCTAGTTTTTCTTCCAATGTAGATAGTACTTCTTCTTTTGCTTGTACATTTTTGGCTGATCCGATAATCTGTTGTCTAACAGCTTTCATTTCATTGGAAAGGGCTGAGGCTTTTTTTTGAGCCTCTAAGCCGGCTTGGCGTTCTGCTTTTAATTGTTGTTCAATGCGTTTTAAATCTGCCGTTGTCGGGGCAGCACAAACCATACCACCCCATAACAATATCAATGTCAAAACGCAAGCCGTTTTTTTCATTTTTTATCCTTTTATTAACAATGAATGACCTGTCATTTCGGCGGGTTTTTCAAGTCCCATTAAATCCAATAATGTTGGAGCGACATCCGCCAATTTCCCATCTTCAAGACCAATGACATCGGCATCTGCCCCGACTAAAACAGCCTTGACCGGTGTGTTAGTATGAGCGGTATAAGGTGCCCCCGTTTCATCATCAACCATTCGTTCGGCATTACCGTGATCGGCGGTAATGAAAATAGCTCCGCCTTGTTTTAACGTGGCATCAACAACACGGCCGACACATTCGTCAACGGCTTCAACGGCTTTAACGGCAGCTGACATAACACCGGTATGTCCGACCATATCGCCATTGGCATAGTTAACAATAATGGTATCAAATTTACCGCTGTTAATGGCTTCAACCAATTTATCCGTTACTTCATAAGCGCTCATTTCGGGTTTTAAATCATAGGTGGCAACTTTCGGGCTGGGGATTAAAATACGTTCTTCGCCCTCAAAGAGTGTTTCCTTCCCACCATTAAAGAAAAATGTTACGTGTGCATATTTTTCCGTTTCGGCAATTCTGAGTTGTTTCAGACCGGCTTTTGCAATAATTTCGCCAAAAATATTGGTGAGTGTTTCAGCCGGGAAGAGGGTTTTCATCAATGCTGTATGTTCCGTAGAATATTCTGTCATAGCGACAGCATCGGCAAAGTCAATGACTTTGACTCGGTCAGCATCCGAAAAA
>JAFXFY010000133.1 GCA_017513365.1 Alphaproteobacteria bacterium
AACATCAACATACCGATATCCAACCATTACCCTTCCGGAAAAGAAACAAAACTGTACTTGCAACACATCTGAAAGCATGTTAAAATATAAAGAGTATCTTTGAATGAAAGGATAACGTATGACAAAACAAAAATCAACCGTCCCCGATATGTCTGAATTAACGGCTTTTTTGAATGCTCAATCAGGCAGTATTTCAAAACGCCAATTGGCTCGGGCATTTAAAATCAAAGGAGACGGACGAACCATTTTACGTCATATGTTAAAAGATTTACAAAAAAACGGACTGATAGAACGAGATCACACATCAAAAAATTACCGTATTTTAATGTCAGGGCGACTACCGGAACATTGTCAAGTTGAAATTACCGGTCAAGACTCCATGGGGGATTTATTGGGTCGCCCCTATCAATGGACAGCACAAGAAACACCACCTCAAATTATCATTGTTAAAAACAAAATTAATCCACCTGCCGGTGTAGGAGATATTGTACAAGCTCATGTTAAATATATCAGTTCTCGTCTGTATGAAGGTACGGTTTTAAAACGGTTAACACATGGTAATAATCAATTGGTCGGCATGTATGAAAACGGACGTGTTTTATGCGTTGACAGACGTATAACAACACCGTTTGTCTTGACGGATGTTCCACGAAACATTAAAAACCGTGACTTAATTTTATTTGATGCTCCAATGATTCGTTCTCGTCAACCTGTTGCTCGTTTTATACAACGAATCGGCTCTGCCGATGAAGCGTTTTTTGCAACATTAACGGCTATTTACATGCACAAAATTCCGTTTTTGTTTGAAGAACAAACCCTCAAACAAGTTGAAAATTTAAAAGTACCATCCCTTGATTCCAATCGAATTGATTTAACGCAGATTCCGTTTGTAACGATAGACGGTGAAGATGCCCGTGATTTTGATGATGCTGTTTGGGCTGAACAAACCGATAATGGCGGTTTTCATATTATGATTGGCATTGCAGATGTATCTTGGTATGTCCGAAGTAATACTTCTTTGGACCGTGATGCTTGGACACGAGGCAATTCCGTTTACTTTCCTGACAGAGTTATTCCCATGTTACCGTTTGAATTGTCCAACGGTGTTTGTTCGTTAAAACCGCACGAACGGCGTGCCGCTTTAGTCTGTGAAATATGGATTGATAAAAACGGTCGAAAAATCAAACACCGTTTTGTACGTTGCTTGATTCAATCTGTTCGGCGGTTAACTTATACCGAAGTTCAAGAAGCATTAGATAATAAACAACCGATTGTCAGCCTTGAAAAAGAAATCAAAGCCCTTCATGATGTTTATCTTGTTTTGAAAAAACAACGCCAAAAGCGAGGGGTTATGGAAATTGATGTCCCTGAACAAGAAATACATTTGAATAAAGCCGGCGAAGTTGTTTGTATTCGACCCCGTCAACAAACGGATAGTATGCGTTTGATTGAAGAATTGATGATTTTGGCCAATGTTTCGGCTGCTTAAACATTGGAAGAAAAAGGCTTTCCAACCATGTATCGTGTGCATGATAAACCATC
>JAFXFY010000134.1 GCA_017513365.1 Alphaproteobacteria bacterium
GGCCTTATTAGCTGCCATGGGGATTTTAGCGCCCACAGTTATTGAAGATTGGATTATGATGGGTGAATTGGGACTGGACGGGTCCATTCGTGCCGTATCCGGTGTTTTGCCGGCAGCAATTGCCGCTCACAGTCATAATATGGGATTGGTCTGTCCGTTTGAGCAAGGACCAGAGGCTGCTTGGTCCGGCAACGAAAAAATCATTGCACCCACCTCCCTTATCGGATTAATTAACCATTTTAAAGGGACACAACTTTTACAGGCTCCTCAAACAAAACCTTTGCCGGAAACAACAGCTACTTTGGATTTTGCCGACATCAAGGGGCAAGAAACAGCCAAACGTGCGATGGAAATTGCCGCCGCCGGTGGACACAATATTTTGATGATTGGCCCTCCGGGGTCGGGTAAATCTATGTTGGCCAGTCGCCTGCCGTCCATTATGCCCCCAATGACAATGAAGGAAATTTTAGATATCAGCAATATCCATTCGGTTGCAGGTTTGTTAAAGGATGGCCAACTTGTATCCACCCGCCCATTCAGAGATCCGCATCATTCAGCCTCTACTCCAGCCTTAGTTGGAGGTGGTTTACGTGCTAGACCGGGGGAAATTTCACTAGCCCATGGCGGCATTTTGTTTTTAGATGAATTGCCCGAATTTGCCAGAACGACTTTAGAGGCTTTGCGACAACCATTAGAAACAGGAAAAGTATCTGTGGCTCGTGCCAATGTTCATATTACTTATCCGGCTAGGTTCCAATTGGTGGCAGCTATGAATCCTTGTCGGTGCGGATATTTGGGTGTGCGAGGACATGAATGTTCACGAGCTCCCAGATGTGCCGAAGAATATCAAGCAAAAATATCAGGTCCGTTATTAGACCGTATTGATTTACATATAGATGTGCCGGCAGTAGCCCCTTGGGAACTTGGACAAGGTGGTGGAGAAAGCTCAGCCGTTATTCGGGCCCGTGTACAACAAGCCATTAATTTTGCTGCCCCACGTTTTAAGGATTTACCCTTTCACAAAAATGCCGAAGCTGATGGAGCGGTTTTAGAACAGATCGTTCACATGGAACCAACGGCCAAAACACTGTTAATTAACGCCGCAGAAAAATTGATGTTATCCGCCCGTGGATATCACCGTATCATGCGAGTTGCCCGCACCATTGCCGATTTAGGCCAATCCGAAACCGTTCGTGAAATTCATGTGGCTGAGGCATTATCTTTCAGAAAACCACTCAGACGCAAGGATACATGATGGAAACCGTCTTGGCACTTTTTTACGGCTTAGTCATTATTGGTTTTGTACTGTTTGTACTGGTTGTGGAAAAATATAAACGCAGTGCCGTTATTGAACAAGAACGCGCCCACCATTTAGATGATGTGTTATCATCGGCACCAGAGGGTTTTTACTATGAAATTAAATCCAAATCAAACACGCAAAGTTTGTGTTCCAGACGGTTGTGTTTAATGTTAAATATTGTAGACACGTCTTCCGATTTTACCACACTTTTAACAACCTTATCCGACAACTCTGCCGAAGAATTGTCAGAGGCTTGGAACACATTATTAAAAACGCACGAATCATTTGAATTAACTGTACACAATTCTTTAAATTTAATGCATTTTACCGTTCGGGGACATGCGCTCAAAACACCGTATGCGGGACAAAATGCCTATATTTTATGGTTTGAAAACATATCTGAACAAACGGCGGAATTTTCCCAAAATGCACTCAGATACAATCAATTGCAAAATGACAAAAATGTATTGGAATATGCTTTAAATTCATTACCTTATCCAATTCTTATTGAAAAAAGCACAAACGAAATTATCTTAGAAAATACCATGCAAAAAACGATGGATGATTCATCTGACTTACATTGGGAAACAACGGCTTTTAAAACCGATACAACGCACAGCTATAAAATCAAATTTGGCCAAGACAAAACAACTGAAGATAAATTGAATGCACTTCTGAGTGATGCCGAACGAGCCCATAAGTTAACTTTAAAAGAATTACCATGTGGTATTTGCATCTTTGATGCCAGCACAAGATTAGTGTTTCACAACCGAGCCTTTACAGAATTATGGAAATTAGACCATGCTTGGCTGAAAAAAGAACCACTGTATGATGACTTTTTGAACAAAATGCAAGAAAAAGGGTATTTACCTCAAGTCAAAGATTTTGCACAATATAAACGCATACAAAAAGATTCTTTTGCCCGTCTGACAAAACCGGCCGAGGATTTCTTTTATCTGGAAAATGGACGATTGGTTCGTCGTTTAATGATACCCCATGCCAAAGGCGGTATCTTGTTTATTGACGAAATCAAAACAATAGGTAAATAAACAACATAAAAATATTCCCATCTGTACCAGATGGGAATATGAAACACGCCTTTTTTATCTACTTCCTTGCGTATTCGGAGTAGGTGCTGGCGTTCTTGCACTAAGCCAGCTGGCATTTTGACCAATCCACCCTTGCGGATATTCTTTTAGTTGTTCTAAATTAGCACCTAATGCCCCAAGCATTTGCGAATGTGTTTTTCCTTGCAAAAGCTTGGCTGTTTGGGCTTGAGCATAAAAAGCAATAGGCGTTTGAGTATCATTAAACACGGCTGAAACGGCTCTACACGTTGCCTCATGCGGTGTAAACCCGCCTTGGATACCACGTGCCGTTTCTCGCAAGACTTTCTTTTGAGCTTCTATTGCCCACTCTTGGTTTTTAGCAACATATTGCGTCACCTCTCGTCCTAAATCTGGACGAACCATCATTGTCCCAAATGTTTCTAACATTGTTTGGGCTTCATCGGCCGAATAAGAGTCTAAATTCGCTTGTACCGTTTCCAAACAAAATGGAATGGCTTTTAAAATCCGAGGAACATCTCTGGTTTGAACAGCAACAGGTGTCGGAAAATTTGTTTGCAATCTGGATAACCCATAAGCCACTTGATGCCCCACATTGTTTTTCTTAAAAATATTGGTATTGGCATCTTGTGCAATCCCTTGGAATAATGCCTGTTCGGCACGAGCCAATGCATCTGCCTTACCCATACCACTTTCTAGCCCTATCAACACTTCACGCACCACGGCTCGCCGTAATTCTTCAGGGAAACGTTCATGAGCATCCAATCCCCCAATCACATGAGCATAAGCTTCCCGTTCTTCCAAGGTAGCCCCGATTGCTCCTTGTTTATAAACCGGACAATGTAAAATCGGTTCGTTTTCTTGCGTTTTATTTGGCAGAAAATCCCTTTTTTCTTGAAAAGCTTTATACTCTTGACGTTCTTGATGTTCTTGATATTCACCATATATATAACCAGCCGCCGCCAATACTACCATACCTATCAGCGTATTTCTAATGAGTTTACTTCGTTTTTCTTTTGCCGATTTTTCCGATTGAGGTGTTTTTTCTTTGGCCGTTGTTTTGGGTTGAGGTATTTTTTCCTCAGCCGTCGTTTGAGTTTGTTCTTCAACCTTTGGTTCCGGCTGAGATGCCATTTTTGATTGCTCTGTTTTTTTGGCGGGCTTTCCAAACGGATAACGAGGATCATAATTGGTACTGGGCATAATATACTCCTTTTTATGGTTGTGTCATACCTTTATTGTACCACAAAAAATGGTTTTCGTCAAAACCTTTTGTGAATTATCTTTTGAATCAATCGTTTATGCGTTTCAAAAGTGTGTTTTCTATCTGGATCAATATCTAATCCCAATTCAGTTGGACAACATTCTTCCACCGACCGAACAACAATATCTATCCCATTTAAAGACAATCTGTCACCAACCTCAAAATCTTCTCCACCCCGACGCATTAAATCCAAAATATTTTCATGGCGGATCCGTTCGTCTATCTTAATACCATACATTTTTTCTAAGTCCCCAAAAGTGGTTTCTGATGCTATCGGAAAATCCCCCAATACTTCAGCGGCATCTGGCGTTTCACCACCCCCGTATAATACATCTAACATTTTTTGACGGGTATCGTTATACGAAAAGACATATACTTTATCATTCGGTTTTAATGAACGGATATTTGAAGCGGAATAAGACACACCATCTCGCATTAGCAAAACGGGTTTTGCCCATTTAGGTACCTCTTTTCCCAATACAGCCGGCGTGTGTTCAGTTAATTCATATACAACTAAAGAACTATCCGGCAATTCCGGCAAATCAATTTGCGTTTTTTCCGGCGGACGACTCAGTCTTGGCACAACCAAATGACACCACTTTGCCAAAATAGGAATTAAAAATCCTTGAAAACCCAACGAAAACAAAACCATTACGAAGATAATGTTAAAAAAGTCCTCGGCATAACCTAATCCATATACAATCGGAGCTAATGCCAATAAAATTGAGGTAGCCCCTCTTAACCCCACTGCCGAAATGAATAATTTTTCCTTAAGCGAATAAATTTTAAACCAACTCAAAATGCCAAAAACCGCTAATGGTCTGGCAACAAACATTAATCCTAATCCTATCAGTAAAGCCGGCCACCAAATATCCGTTAATGCATCATCCGATACAAACAACCCTAATGTAATAAATAAGGTAATTTGAGATAACCAAGTCAGCGTTTGTTGAAATTTAGAAATTTGTGTATAGGCATTTATTTTGCCGTTTCCCAGCAATAACCCCGCCAAATAAACCGCTAAAAAGCCACTACCCCCGATTAAATTTACCAATGCAAATCCACCCAGTACCATAGCCAATACCAAAATCGGGTATAATGCCGGTTCCAAAGATACCTTTTGAACAATTTTTTTCATACAGTATCCTAATCCAAAACCGCCCAATAACCCAAAAATTAACTGGCTGAAAAAAGTGGGAATTAATATGGTGTAATCAGGAGTGGCTCCACCGTCAATTTGTACCAATAACGTAATAAAGGAAATCGTCAAAAAGATTGCCATGGGATCATTAGCACCAGATTCAACCTCTAACGTTGACTTAACTTTTTCACGAATGGTAATGCCTTGTGAACGCAACAAAAAGAAAACAGCCGCCGAATCCGTTGAACTAATGACAGAAGCCAACAACAAAGCAGGTATCCAACCGATAAACAACACCTCTTTTGCAATGGGTGCCAAGATAGCTGCCGTTAAAATCACCCCGATTGTTGCCAATAAAAAGGATGGTAAAAAGATTTGTTTATACCCTTTTGTTTTGGTATGAAATCCACTGTCAAACAAAATCAACGCCAAGGCAACCGATCCGATAAAAAAGGCCATTTGCGGATGACGAATACCTTCCAGCAAAGACAATCCCGCGCCACCAGTTAACAAACCGATACACAAAAACAATAAAATTAACGGGACACCAATACGGAAGCTGACCAAACTTGTCAGCACACTAATGCCCAATAAAACACTGAATAACAAAATCGGTAAGTTGATAAAATCCATACTACTCCTTAATGTGGCGTTTTTTCAAATCACTTAATTTATCACTGACTAATGCCGTATCCCGTCCGGTTTTTGCCAATCGTTCATACATGCGTTCAATTTCCTTACTCAAATAAGCATTTTCAATTTCTTGCTGCAAGGCCTCTTTAGCTTTTTTAGACCGGCCCTTTAACACGGCATTTTTTTCATCCAAAATATCCCTAATCGTTTTTTGCGGATTTTTATAATGCTGGTCAATAATATACGGTAATTCATAAATGATTTTTTCCATTACTTGAACACCTTGTTCTTTGCTCATATGCCGACTGAACGTGTATTGCAATACCCGAAAAGCTATACCAGCTTCCACATGATCATCTACCACAACAAAAGGCATTGGATCGGAAAAACCTTTAGCATGAATTTCCTTTAAATATTCCAACAAATGATGGAAAAAACCACCAACATTGTACAACACAAACGGTTTGTAATCTAAAAATCCGTCCTGCATGGCCACACAATCATAAACCAGCTCGTCCAGTGTTCCGACACCCCCTGGGGCAAAAATGACTAAGTCAGCCGCCAACAATTGCTGTTTGCGTTCTTCTAACGTATTCGCAACCACAATTTTGGATACCTCATCCAATACTTCATCACTTTTATACAATGCCAAATACTCTTTTGTTGTAATACCGTAAATGGGGGATTTTTCCTGTTTTCCCAAATCGGACCATGATTTAATTAACCCTTTGGCAACCGCCCCCATAATCCCTTTGGACGACAACCCAAAATCAAGACGGTAATTCATATGTCCAATCACTTCACCCAATTTAAAGGCTTGTTCTTCATAAATGGCATCATTTCCAGCCCGAGAACCACCGGCAACAAAAACACGCAATGACCCTTGCTCATTACGGGAAATAAAATCAGAAGCCAATTTACTGGGGGTGTGGGATACATTATCCGGGTTTTCCTCCATTGCCCGTTGCAATAACCCTGACCCACGTTCAATAGAAATATCTTTATCTTTTTTCATGTTATATCCTTTTGTTTTATTAAATTAATTTTATCACAAAAAAGGTTAAGTTTTTATGAATTTTATTATTTTTTGCTGGAATCATGAAATTAATGGTGCTATAAAACAAAAAAACAATCAAAACAGGAGAGAAAAACATGAACAAATTTACAAAATTTTTGTTATCTACTGCTATCATTGCTTCAATCGGTTATGGTTCTTATTATGCTTATACAGCCCTCACAACCTCTCAACCGAAAGCAGTCGTTCAACAACAAGCCCCCACAGTATCCGTTTTTGTTGCGCAAGACAAAGAAATTTATCCCGAAGTCAGTTTTGTTGCCAAAATTGAATCTCAAGACAAAGTAGATTTGCGGGCTCGTGTTACCGGTTTTTTACAAGAACGTTTATTCAATGAAGGTGATGTTGTAGAAGCAGGCCAACCCCTGTTTATCATTGAAAAAGTGAATTTTGAAGCACGGGTACGTGAAGCCGAAGCAAACTTAGCCAAAGCCGAGGCGCAATCCGTTAATGCCAAATCTCAATATGAACGTACGAAAACATTGTATAAAACAAAAGATGTATCCGCCGCTAAATTAGATGAAACATTGGCCGCCTATGATACAGCGAAAGCGGCTGTCAGCCAAACAAAAGCCAATTTAGATTTAGCTAAAAAAGATTTAGAATACACCATTATAAAATCTCCGATGAGTGGTAAAATCGGTGAATCAAAATTTTCGGTTGGTGAACTTATCGGACCGGATTCCGGTGTGTTGGCGACGATTGTAAAAATCAATCCGATTGATGCCGTTTTTTCCGTCAGTGAAAATGAAATGCTCAGCTTAAACAAACAAGTTCGGTCCGGCACTTCAATGAATGATGTAAAAGTTCGTTTTTATACAGCAGATGGTGAAGAATATCCCGAAAAAGGTCGGCTTAGCTTTGTTGACAATCGGTTAGATGAAGCTATGAATACCTTAAAAATCAAAGCCTCCTTCCCAAATCCAAACGGACAATTAATCTCCGGTCAGTATGGTCGTATCGTGTTAACCGGCAAACAAACCGTAACAGACTTAGTTATCCCTATGCGAGCTGTACAACGTGATATGTTAGGGGCTTTTGTGTATGTTGTGGGATCCGATAATATTGTTCAAAAACGCGAAATCAAAACGGGGTTAGAACTATCCAATTTTGATATTATTGTGTTAGACGGATTAAAAGTCGGAGAACGGGTTGTTATAGAAGGATTCCAAAAAATTCAACCCAATATTCCGGTTAATCCGACGGTTGTTGACTTGAATGCTGTTGCGCCGGAAACGGCTCAAAATTAAGGAGGTCCCCCATGATTGCAGACGTCTTTATTAAACGCCCACGATTAGCCACCGTTATTTCGGTTGTGATTGTATTGGCCGGTATGTTGTGTTTTATGGGCATGCCCGTTGAACAATATCCGAATATTACCCCGCCGTCCGTCATGGTTCGCACGGTTTATCCGGGGGCCAGTTCTGATGTTGTGGAAAGCGCCGTAGCTCAACCAATTGAATCGGCTGTTAA
>JAFXFY010000135.1 GCA_017513365.1 Alphaproteobacteria bacterium
GACCGGCGATTTCGGTTGTGATGAGTACATATAACCGTGCGGCTTTTTTGCCACGGGCAATTGATTCTATTTTAAAGCAAACATTTACCGATTTTGAATTTATTATTATTAATGATGGATCGCCGGATGAAACAGATAAGATTTTGAGGATGTTTGCCATGAAAGATAAACGGATTCGTGTGATTACTAATGAAGAAAATAAAGGGTTAATTTATTCGCTTAATCGTGGTTTGGATGAGGCTCGTGGTAAATATATTGCCCGTATGGATGATGACGATATTTCTTTGCCGACACGGTTTGAAAAACAGTATGCTTTTATGGAACAAAATCCGGATTTTGCCGTTGTCGGTTCTTGGATTGGACAACCTGAGAGTGGGGAAAAGTGGCACTTTCATGATGAAACGAATCCGGATAAGGTTAAAATGTATATGTATTTGAATGCTGTGCCGATTTCTCATCCGGCCTCTTTTTTAAGGCTTTCTTTTTTGAACAAACACGCTATTCGGTATAATGATGAATATAAAGCGGCGGAGGATCGTAAATTTTGGTTGGATATTTTGGATGCCGGTGGTAAAATTGGGAATGTGCCGGAAATTTTATTCTTATTTCGGTTGCATGGGACAAATCCATATGAATATTATATTGCTCAGTGGAAAAATTCTCAAAAATTTTTTAATGAGGAGATTTTGCCTCGTTTTGGTACCAAGGACGATTTTGATGGGCTTAGTAAGTGCGATATTTATCGCAAAATAGCTGCACGTAATCAACAATTGAATTTTGTTTCCAGTGTTTTATTAGATGAACATATTACAAAGGAATGTCCGCCAATTGGAGCAGACCCTGTTCAACATAAAAATTTTAAAGATCATTTAGTCTTTACCGGCGATAGAGTTTGTCGTCATAAATTGCCGAAAGAATGTGCGAATGTTGTGAAAAAGACACCTGAAGTATTGATGATAAAATGGGATATTTGGGGAACAGAGACATTTTATAAACAAGGGGATACGTGGGTATGGGATGGGATAATCAAATGATATAAAAAAGACTTGCTTTTTTGCGTAAAAGAGGGTATAAGAGACACGTCTTTGGCACTTGTAGCTCAGCTGGATAGAGTATTGCCCTCCGAAGGCAAGGGTCGTGAGTTCGAATCTCGCCAAGTGCGCCATATAAAAATATCCACCGTTTGGGTGGGTATTTTTATATGTTGTATAAGGTGGGATGAGAACTCACGAAGTGATGTTCGGAACGAGGCTGTGGCCGAGTTAATGTCCCATTGGGACAGCCCTTTAGGGTGAGCGGAGCGAATAATCTCGCCAAGTGCGTCCATCATCCGATTTTTTGATGATGTTTTGTATGATGAAAAATGCATTACATTAAAAATATTCACCGTTTGGGTGGGTATTTTTATATGTTGTACATTATGTGTACGAAATATTAAAACCGCCCCAAAAAGAGGCGGTTCATATTTTTAATCAAACCTTATTTTTCAGATAACATTTCCAAACGCATCCGTTCTTTTTCGGCTTTTAATCGCATTTCTTCAGCAACCATTTTTTCTTTTTCAATGGCGGCTTCTTGTTTTTTGCGAACAAGCTCTTCATCTGTAATGGATAATGTGTATGTAAAGTTTTTCTTTTCATGTGGTTGCAATTCAAATTCCCATTTGATTGTGTTAACTGTTGTTTGTTTTGGAGTAAGTGTACTATCTTTTAAGAGAGCTGTTTTACCCCATTCTTTTAAAAATTGGACCATTTTAATTAAGCGAGGTTCATCGGATTCATTTTGAATGCTGATTTCATATGTTTCGGTGGTTTCAACATCGGATACTTTGTTTTCGGATAGTTGAACTTTATTCCCATATACATCAAAGGCTTTACCTAAATTGACCTCTACCTTTTGTCCCATAGCCGTAAAGGTGTGTGTTTGACCTTCGCCGACAAAAAAGGATTCTCCTTGTTTGTCATTAAAAACGCGGTAAACACCTTGTGATAAAGGAACGCCTAATTCGTTATCTGTATTGTTTTCAAATGACAGTATCATATTAGGGGCAAGAGAACCCGTTTCATTCATGTTTGAATGAATAATATATTCTTTTGTGAAGTTTATTTTATCCTTTTGCAAAAATAAACTTTGTACAGGAATATTTGATTTTAAATTGACCTTAAACGGCAATCTGTAAACATAGTAATCTTTTAAATCGTATCGTTCGGCCGTTTGTGCACTATGGCCGATTATATGGCCATTTGAAGCAACAATGTTTCCATCTGGGGATATGCTATAAAGCGTATCTCCTAGGTTTCTAAATGTTCCGCTTAGATATGTTGTTTCATCTTTTTCCACCGGATATGTTGTTTTATCTTCCTGTGGCTCTTTACCATTAACCGTTGTAGGGGAAGAGGCTAATTTAACACCAGTAAAATTTTTAATTTCACAGCGAGCTGTTTCTTTTTGTATATAGGGGTCGGTACCTCGTATTTGATTAATATCGCCAAGAACAAAATCAATATTGGCATTGTCAAAATTAATATTGGTCGTGTTTAATAAGTTGACATACCCCTTTAAAGATAATGTATTGTTCGTTTCATTCATATATAAATCATATGTGGTTGACCACGAAAAACCATCGGTTAAATAACTTAGGGTGATGTCTTGCGGTTTGTTTGTATCGGATACAACGGTAAAGTTTAATCCGGCTTGTTTTTGTAAGACATTTTCATCAGCCATCGGGTATAAAATTTGGGCATCCGTTCCTTTTTGCAAAACACCGTCTATCAGTAAAATCGGCACTTTGTTTTCAACGGCCACCAATTTTGCCTTTTTCTTAATTTGAGTTAATTCCCCCTCTTTCCAAACAGACCATAATAAGGTGATTTCTTTTCCAATGGCGGATTCTTGAGCTCTTTCGTATAAGCTGAAATCTTCAACTTTAGAATCAAAAGAACGTGTCTGCATAAAAATGTTTTTACCGGATATGGTGGCCGAAGAAAACAACATGCCGGTTGGAAATTTTCCGAATGTAATATTATGTAAGCCCTTATCTAATGTAGCAGAGCGTGTTTGACGAATGAATCCCCGACCCGTTTGGTATAATACGATGGATGTTGAAAGTGTGTCTTTAGCCGGTATTAATGTGCTACCGGTTTCTTGTACAAGAGCGCCCTTTGATGATAACGATGATGTTGTGTAGGCATACCCAATGCCTCCGGCAATGAGGAGTGTTGTTATGACGGTCGTTAATAGTTTTTTCTTGTGAAAGTGAGATGGGCAGTGTGATTTTTTCATGTATCCTCCTATGATGATATTTCAATATATCAGATAGATTAACAAAATGCAATGCATGTATAAAAAATAATTGTTTGACAAATGTTGACAAATAAAAAAACTTATGGTATACTCTGATATAGAGTGAATGGGAGAATAGTATGGAATATAACTCTTCAGAAAATCAGATTTTGCGACCTGGGGTGTCTATTTTTGGAAAACATGCAAATGATCCGGTTCGGTTGGACCCGTTGTTTGATTTGGCTAAAACCGGTGATTATGAAGCGGCCAGACAGTTAGTTGAAAAATTATGGGGCGATGATAAAACCGAAGAATTACGTCGGTTGATTTTGCCTGAACGTCCACCGATATTCTTTTCTGTCCCCAGTACCAGTCGGACAAATCAATTGCCTATTGCCTATGCTAAGTTTTTAGCAGAAAAAACACAGGATTTAGGGGCAACATATTTGGTAGGTGATGAGTATATTTCGTCGCTACATACCTCTATGATGAAAAGTTTGAAAAAATCTCATCGGTTAATGGCACCACGGTTGTATGAAACATTTTATCAGAGCTTTTTTGATAATTTCAGGCCACATACTCAAAATGCCTCTGTTGTGTTGGTGGAAGATATTATTACAACTGGTTCTTCGGTGAATGCGTTCCGACGTTTTTTGGTCCACAATGGTGTGCCGGTAGATTATATTGTTGGTATTAAAGGAGACACTCGATTGGATCCATTACCATCTGAGTTGACAAAATTAGAAAGAACGGCTAAAAAAGCAGGGTTAGATACGACGAACGTTGATTACATGGCTTTAGGACGTGAGTTAACATCCAGTGAGGTGATGACATTGGCGTCTCATTATATTGGAACTCAATATAAAAAAGCCGATGAGCAAACACGCTTGTTAATGCGTCGTCAGTTATATTATTTGTATGCCTTAAAGGTGTGTGGGCGAGCGGAAGTATCTACCAAAATTAATAAATTAAACAGATTAATAGATCGTAGGGAGGAAAGAAGTCATGCCTAAACTCGTGAAACGGTTATTTAGACAGTTGCAAAATAAAACTATTTTTATGCGTCGCATGAAACGGATTGCTCGCACAAAAAATAAATTGCATCAAAATTTGAAACGAATCCAAGACGGATATAATATTCAAGCAGGGGTAAAAGAAATGAGAGTGATGTCAAAAATGTTGCATCGTACTCAATATGGCACAACGAAGCATCCGCATGATCCGTTAAAATTAGATGTGATGAAACATGAATGTAAACATTTTTTACGCTCTGATGAACGAAGCAGAAATTAATTATTGTTCGGTCTTTTTATTTATCACGAAAACGGGTTAAATTTACAATTTTATTAACACCGGCTGTATTTTTTATAACAGACAATACTCGTTCTAGTTCGGCTTGATTCTTGGCGATTCCCATTATATATAGGGTCCCATTTTCCATTATCAGTTTATAATTACTGGAACTGATATGACGGGTAAATGTTAATTGGGTACGAATGGCACCGGAAACGGCTGCATCTGTATTGACAATCTCCAAAGAAGGTGGTTCAGCAATTCGGATATAATTATAAACACCTTTAACATCCGATGTACGCCACGTTTTTTCTAAAATTTGTTGTATTAACTCTATATTTGGTAAGGCGCCGGTCAGTAAAACCTTCCCTTCAAATACATCAGGTGATATATCCAGCCCAAGCTTTGGGTCAATTTCAATGAAATCTTCTCGTAAAGACATAGCGATTTGAAAATCTTTTAAATCGTCTTGAAAGGTACGATCATCTATTATAACCGTTGTAATTTTACGGGCACCTGTAAAAAGAGTGCTGGCAAATTGACAGCCACTTAAGATAAGACACAAAATAATCAACAATAGATGTTTCACATAATTCTCCATGCATCTTTAATATGCACCGGCCAACGCCAAGGACGACAAATAACGGCATCATATCGTATCCGCCATTTTTGATAAATCGGATACCGTTTTAAGTAAGCGGCGCTGGCTCGGGCCACTCTCATTTGATTTTCTATGGTAATAGCATCAACGCCTTTAGTATAAGTGGAACGTTTTTTTACCTCAACAAAGACCAATGTTTTTCCACGTCGTACAATTAAATCTATTTCACCGGCACCGGTGCCACGGCCAGTGATGACATTCATGCCGACAGGTAAATATCCCTTTAACATCAGGGCAATTAATGCCCATTTTTCACATAAATGTCCGATTTTGTGATGACTAGCCATTTAATTCTATTACCCGTTTCTAGATTTGTTGTTTGGGAATGCCTGTTGTTTGGGATATTATTTCCGCTGTATCCCGTGCGGAAGATGTTTTGAGTGTATTCGTAATCATCTCATCAATTTGTTCATCTGTAAATGTACTTTGCATTTTGTCCGCACGGTCAATAACCAAAACCAGCTCACCTTTTGGAGCCCCATTTTCATCATAATAACGAATGAGGTTTTGCACGGTATCAATACGTGTTTCTTCAAATTTTTTAGTAATTTCCCGTACAACTGCCATTTGACGGTTACCACAAACGGTTAAAATATCTTGTAATGTATCAGTTAATCTGTTGGGCGTGTCGTAAAATATTAAGGTTGCTTGTAAATTTTTAATCGCCTCAAGTGTTTGTTTTCTGCCCGAAGATTTTGGTGGTAAAAATCCCCCAAAATAAAAACTGTCGGATGGCAAGCCGGATAATTGCAGAGCCGATAAAACGGCATTTGCCCCCGGAATTGTTGTAATCGGTAAGTTTTCTTCACGGCATGCTCTAACTAACCGAAAACCGGGGTCGGACACAAGAGGCGTGCCGGCATCGGACACTAAGGCAATGTTCACCCCTTTTTTTAATTTTTCAATAAGCTGAATTTTTGCTTTTTCGGCATTGTGTTCATGGTAAGGGGTTAAGGGGCCATGTTTGATGCCTAACAAATTTAATAAAGTACCGGTTGTGCGTGTGTCTTCACAGGCAATTAAATCGGCATTTGCTAACGTTTCTTTGGCTCTTTCGGATATGTCGCCTAAGTTCCCAATAGGTGTTGATACCAAGTATAACATTTTTTTAACCTTTCCGATTAAATAAAACTTGAAAAATGATTATAAAACATATAACATGAAACCATCTGTAAAATCAATAAAAAAGGGTAAAAAAATGTGGGGAAAGATAACGGCTGTATGTGGATTGGCTTTGTTGGGGGCATGTGCTGTTCAAAAGACCGATCCGTTTATGCAACCAATGTTTGGTGAGATTCCGTCGGCATATGAGTCTGCGGATGTTCAAGGAGCATCCACTAAAATAGCAGTTTTGTTGCCCTTAAGTGGTAAGTCTGAGGCTTTAGGGGTTGATATGCAAAAAGCAGCAATGATGGCGGCGTTTGATAAACGTCAATCGGGGGCCGGTGTCTTTTTTTATGATACAGCTGGTACACCAGAGGGTGCCGAAAATGCTTTGATTGAGGCTGAAAAAATTTACCCGTCCGTGATTGTGGGGCCTGTTTTTTCTGCCGAGGTGGCAGCTGTTCGGGATGAGGGAACAAAAGTTCCGGTTTTGTCTTTTACATCGGATAGTGAAGCATTGGATGATGATGTATACACGTTGGCGTTAATGATACCCAATCAAGTGGAACGAATTGCTGAATATGCCTGTAGAGCAGGACAGCGAAAACTTGCTGTTATCGGGCCGGAAAATAAGGTCGGTGAGATAGTTATGAATACATTATCCGATACAATAGAGCGATGCCCCGGTATGGAAATTCAAAGTGTTTCTTTATATAACCCCAAAACCATTAATTTTGATCCGGTTATTGGTAAAATAGCGCCTCAGCCAATTGATTCCAGACGCAAAGATTTAACGGATGAAGAAAAAGAATTATTGGCTAAGCCGATTACTGAAAAAGTTGAATTTGACGCTTTGTTAGTATTTGAAGACGGTGTTAAATTGCAACAGGTTATGAGTATGTTATCATACTATGATATTACACCGACGGATATGCCGATTTATGGGTTATCTTCGTGGGGTGGGGCCAAGATGTCCGAACTGATTGGCGGGTATTATCCGGCAATGCCGGCTAGATTATCGTCAGATTTCAGTCGACGTTTTCATCAAACTTTTGGGACAAAGCCATCGGCACTAGCAGCGTATGCTTATGATGCGGTATCGTTGGGAATTATGCTGGGAAATACCGGTTCTATTCATATGGCCGGTTTGTTGAATGATAGAGGGTTTGATGGTGTCAATGGACGTTTTAGGTTAAATGAAGATGGTACAAACAGCCGGTTATTGGATATGCGTCAAATTATGACGAAAAACAGAACCGTGGTTGTTGAACCGGCACCCCAGGCAATGCCGTCTCGTTCAGATGACAGCATGTGGGTGATACCTGAAACTGTGGCGGTTGAAATGGAGGATATTCCCGTTCAAAATGAAGGAGCCATTTCTGAATTTGTCCGATAAAATCGGTATGTGAGCAATAATTTTAATAAAGGAAAAAACATGAAACATAATGAATACGGTCGCTCAATGGTAGAGATGTTAGGTGTACTGGTTGTTATGGGCGTTTTAGCAATAACGTCCGTTTGGGGATTTGGGTATGCCATGGATAAAAATAAGGCGAATCGGTTGTATAATGATGCAAAGGTTGCTTATATGTCCATTGTGTCGGGAGGGCCATATGATTGGACTCAAACGGAATTTAATTCGCAGACTGGTCTGACGCTATTTGTACGTCAAGATAAGGCTGGTAAAACGTTTATTTTGGTTGAAGCGGTTCCAAATGGTATTTGTGATAAGATATCTGATATGGCTAAAGACGGTCAAGAAGTGGTTTTATATACGTCAATGAATGAACAGGTAGACTGTAAAGCTGAAAAACAAGATATTGTGTTTGCTTTTGGTGGGGGAGAACCACCTTTGATTCCATGCGAAGATGCTGGTGAATGTCCTGATTGGTATAACAGCTATTGTAGTAGTGAAGAAGAGGTTTGTTTGGTCTGTGAATTAGGTCAGCGCAAAAATGATACTGCTGACGGGTGTGTGGATTTGTGTTCCGATAGAACGGATATTTATACTCAAACGTGTACTTCTGAAGAGGCCGGAGCCAATTGGTGTTGTCCGTTTGATACCGTGTGTAGTAGTGCTGTTGGCAAATGTATTGATGCCGAAAATGTATGTGTGTATGATATGAAAAAAACAAGTAATACAACAATGTATTATACATCAACATGCAGTTATACAATGGCCGAAACAGAGGCAACGCAAATGTATTATACGGCAACTTGCGGATATGATTTTGCTCAATCAACGGATTCAAATGGTAATATTACAACCTCTTTTTCCAAAATTGGCAATTCCTGTCCTGAAAATCATTATTGTCGCTTGACTTGGATGAAACAAAAATGGGCCTCAGGCGAAACGGCTCCGACAGGTTTTGCCAATGATTATACAGGTGAAATGTGGGGTGTCTGTGTGCCGATGTCATCAACTACGGCGAATGCTCAACCGGTGTATCCGTCCTCTAAAAATTTACTGACACGTAAAAAAATGCCGTGTCCGGAAAATTATTATTGCCGTTTGATGTGGACAAAGGAAAAATGGGAATCTGGTGAAACGGTTCCGACTGGTTTTGCTAATGATTATGTTGGTGATATGTTTGGTGTTTGTGTGCCGATGTCGGCTACGACAGGTAATGCACAACCGGTATATCCGTCATCTGAAAACTTGATGAGTAAAAAGACGGATTGTCCAAGTGGTCAGTATTGTAATTTAAAATGGACCAGCACGGAAAATAATTGTGCCAATGCATCTATTCCAAACGATTATGTTGGGTTGATGTACGGCGGATGCGTTGATATGGATAAGGTCGGCACAGCAGTTTGTCCGGGCAGTATTCCTGGTCTTATGATGCCAGAAGAAAAATAAGTTAAATGCCCTCACTGAGGGCATTTTCTTTTATCTTGAAAACGACCGGCTAGGCCCATGGATTCCTTTTTGTTAAGGCAATACCATTATGATGAGTTCATTTAACATTAAGGTGCCATTTAAGGTTGGTGTAATGGTTGAATCATCATCGGATAGGGTTATCCATCCTAACTGACGGGCCTTTTGAATGCCTTTAGGGGATAGTCCCTTTATTGGGAAAGGGGTATGCGTTAATCGCAAGCCCATAAGTACTTGTTCTTCAAATTTTTCGTCCGGTGTTAATTGTTCGGACATAATGCCGTTTTTTAACCACTTATCAACGGAATGTTCAGATTCGGTGGCCATTAATCCCAATCGTCCGTGAGCAGCCGGTCCAATGCCGATGTAATCGCCACCCATCCAATAGGTTAAATTGTGCCTGCTTTCTTCACCATGGCGAGCATAGTTGGATACTTCATAACTTGGAATACCGGCTTCATTCATAATGCTATCGGTTAAACGGTATAACTGCTCTGCTGTTTTTTCATCTGCCGGTGAGATGTTTTTTTGCCCGAATACGGTATTTTCCTCAATAGTTAGTTGATATAAAGAATAATGAGACAGACCCAAAGATAACGCCGTTTGTAATTCTGTTTCCCATGCCTTGAGTGTTTGGTTGGGGCGAGCATAAATTAAGTCCATATTTAATTTGGGGAAGATATTTTTTGCTTCTTCAATTCTGTTAAGGGCTGTTTGAACGGAATGTCTGCGCCCCAAAAATTTTAAATCCGTATCATTCAGAGCTTGAACGCCGATGGATAATCGATTAATGCCCAAATTTTTAAAGGCGGTCATTTTTTCTTTGGTAATCGCATCTGGATTGGCTTCTAATGTGATTTCAATATCATCTGACAGCGTAAAAATAGTCGTGATACTGTGCATTATTTTTTCCATAAAGGCCGGCGACATTAACGACGGTGTACCACCACCGAAAAAAATACTGGTTAACCGGTGATTATCGGTTAAATTGGCCATTTGTTTTAAATCTCTGAGATAACCGGCAAGCAAGATATCTTCATTCGGAGCTTGACATGGATGGCTGAAAAAATCACAGTAGGGGCATTTTGATAAACAGTAAGGCCAATGTAAGTATAAGCCGAATAAGGGTTTTTGACGTGATTGCATTTGACCTCTTGACAATTTATAAAAAAAAGGGTAGAGTTTTAATCCTGAAGATAATTATTGATTAATCTAACAAGAAAGATAAAACAATGCAAATAATAATTACAGGTCAACAAATTAATTTAGGCGACAACTTGCGTTCTTATGCCGAAAAAGCTTTGGATGCAGCTGTTTCAAAATATTTTGCCGATGCAATCAGCGCTGATGTGCGTGTGATTAAAGAAGGCGAAGAAATCAGAACAGATATTACAGTTCACCCGATTGCCGGTGCTTTGGTAAAAACGACGGCATTTTCTGCCGACGCTTATGCTTCATTTGATGGCGCTGTTGCAAAATTGTCCAGACAGCTCAGCCGTTATAAAAATCGTTTGACGGATCATCGTGCCGAACCGGTAGAAATGGTTGATATGGCCGTTATTGATGCCAAAGAAGACGAAGAAGAAGTCGGTGATGCTCCGGTGATTATTGCCGAAATGCAAACTGAATTACCGATTTGTACGGTCAGCGGTGCCGTGATGCGCATGGATTTAGCTGGTCTTCCGGCATTGATGTTTAAAAACTCCGCTCATGGTGGTCTTAACATGGTTTATCGCCGTCCGGATGGCAATATCGGTTGGATTGATCCCAAAAATAAATAAGGATTATCCATGAAAATTATTGATATTTTATCAAAGGGTTCTGTTGTTCCAAACGGTGCTTATGGCAGTAAACGTCAATTATTGGAAGAATTAGCCAAGGTTGCCGCTCGTCAAACCGGATTGGATGAACGAATTGTCTTTGATGCATTGTTGGAACGTGAACGGTTAGGAACAACAGGTGTTGGTAAAGGGGTTGCCTTGCCGCATACCAGATTGGCCGGATTAGATAACATTTTCTGTGCCTTTGTTAAATCTGAACCGGTTTCCTTTGATGCAGTGGACGGAAAACCCGTTGATTTAATCTTCTTATTGTTGGCTCCGGAAGAATCAGGGGCTGATCATCTTAAAGCGTTGGCAAAATTATCTCGCATTTTACGTGATGAAACGGCCGCCGAAGGATTGCGTCAGGCAAAATCCACAGATGATATTTATGCCTTGATTGAAAAGTATGACGCGGAAGATTAAGTGAGAAAAGATTAAAGAGAAAGAGCTTCTGATATTTTGGAAGCTCTTTTCGTTTTTTTGTTGACATTTTATTAAAAATGTAGTATTGTTCCACACATGAATAATAAAAAACTACATCTCTTGTTATGCTTGTTAGGAAATAATAACCATCTCCTAAGAGGGTAGCTTTTATACATTTTTTTAAAGCCAAACACCCTTTTAGGAGGGTGTTTTTTTATTATCTAGTGAAAGGAAAAATATGACACACCAACCATTTTTTTATGATGTAACATTAAGAGACGGCAATCAAGCTCTTAAAAAGCCATGGAATCAATCCGAAAAAGAAACAATCTTTAATCAATTGGTTGCTTTGGGGATTCAAGGGATTGAAATTGGTTTTCCGGCTTCCAGTGATATGGATTTTGACTCTTGTCAAAAATTAGCTGCTATGGCTCCTGAAAACGTGGTGGTAAGTGTGTTGGCTCGTGCCGTGGAAAATGATATTGTGAAAGCGGCCGAAGTGGTGCGTCATGCTCATCGGCCACGTATTCATACATTTATTGCTATGAATCCGTTGGGGCTGGAACACGTTCTTAAAAAAGATATTCATGAAGTGACGGATATTGCGGTAAAAGCCGTTAAAAAAGCAAAGGAATTATTGCCCAATGGTCAAGTGGAATTTTCCGTAGAACACTTTGGGGATTGTCGTGACAATTTGCCGGATGTGATTAACGCCATTGAAAAAGTGGTTGAAGCTGGCGCCGATGTGGTGAATTTGCCCAATACGGTGGAACGTTTTCGTCCTTTAGAATTTGTGCAAATGGTGGAACAAGTCCATAAACGTATTGGTGATAAAGCCGTTATTTCGGTTCATTGTCATAATGATTTGGGAATGGCAACGGCAACAACGGTAGAAAGTTTTTTCCATGGGGCAACCCAATTGGAAACCACCTTAAACGGACTTGGAGAACGTGCCGGTAATACGGATATGTATCAAGTGGCAGTAGCGCTGTATAATTCAAATGTTAATGTACCGTTAAATATGCGTTTGTTTGATAAAACAGCTCAGATGGTATCCGAAATGTCGCATGTCCCTATTTGGGAAAAAACACCAATTATCGGGGGTGATGTCTTGGCTCATCGTAGCGGTATTCACCAAGACGGGTCCAATAAAACGAAGGGACTAAAAAAAGGACAATACATTGCCTTTGATCCGGCCCTAGTTGGGCGTGATGATGGGGAATATTTAGGCTTTACCAGTC
>JAFXFY010000136.1 GCA_017513365.1 Alphaproteobacteria bacterium
CAACGGCGATACCACCGGACCCATTCACCAGCAAGTTCGGGAATCTGGCCGGCAACACGGCCGGTTCTTGACATGTTTCATCATAGTTCGGATGAAAATCAACCGTATCACGATCAATATCTTCAATTAACCAATGGGCCGTTTGAGCCAATCTTGCCTCAGTATAACGCATAGCGGCCGCTTTATCGCCGTCCATAGACCCAAAGTTTCCTTGCGGACTGATAAGAGGTACACGCATTGAGAACGGTTGTGCCATACGCACCATAGCTTCGTAAATGGAACTATCACCATGCGGGTGATATTTACCCATCACATCCCCGACAATACGGGCAGATTTACGAAAAGGTTTATTATAATCATATCCGTTTTCATACATTGAAAACAAAATACGGCGGTGCACCGGTTTTAAACCATCACGCACATCCGGAAGCGCACGAGATACAATCACGCTCATCGCATAATCCAAATAGGATTTGCGCATTTCGTCTTCAATTAATACCGGAACCGTATCCACAACCCCACTGGTTAAGGCTGTATCATTCATCATATTCATTGTTCACCCAAACTACATCAAATTATCTAAGCGGATTAAAAATCAAAAACTAAAACGGAATTTCGTCATCAAAACCATCACCGGCACTTGGAGCAGAATCCCAACCGCTGGAGGCCACAGAATCCATTGCACCGCCGGCAGGCGTTGTTTCACCCATGCTGCCACCCGCATTTTTGTTATCCAAGATAACGAGTTCACCACGATAGGCACCCAATACAATTTCCGTTGTGAATTTTTCTTGACCGGAAGCATCTGTATATTTACGCGTTTGCAAAGCACCTTCAATATACACTTTAGACCCCTTACGCAAGAAACGTTCGGCAAAGTCAGCTAAATTTGTGTTGAACACAACAACACGGTGCCATTCAGTCCGTTCTTGGCGTTCACCAGATTTATCTTTCCACGTATCGGACGTAGCCACCGTCAAATGCACGATTTTTTGACCGGCATTTGTGTGACGAATTTCCGGATCACGACCCAAATTACCAACTAAAATGACTTTATTAATGCTACCTGCCATAATATACTCCTTTATCTATAATGTTAAAAAAATCATTCTTTGACAGATTACATTTTTTTTTACAAAAAATAAAGTGTTTTTTTATATTTTCGTGTGTTTTTTTATAAAAAAATCGTTCCTAAATGTCCCACTTCAAACAGGTATTTGATTTCATTTAAAAATAAAAAAGGTCAGCCCATACCGCCAACCTTTTTTTGCCTCATAAACGGGCTAATCATTTAATAAAGGCGCCGCCAAATTAAACACATCCGGATGTTGTTCAAATTCACTACGCCATTGATTGACATCTGTATGAATGCGAGTCCGTTCAATTCCTCTGGCTCTAGCATCGGCAAAAAATGCAGCTATGCGTTCATGAATATCGGCCGGCATATTCAATCGGGCCGCTTGCATCAAAGCATTTTTAGCTGGTTCATAATATCCATAATCAGACATCGTATCGGCAACACGGGCAATAATATCCCCATCATGTTCATTTTTATCAATCGCCTTTTGCAAATACTCTAAAGCTAAATCCCCATGCCCCAAAGCCTCCAAACAATGAGCAGCATTCATATAGGCTGGTGCACATTCGTCATCAATATACAATGCACTATCACAAGCATTTAATCCATCAACATAACGTTCCAATGTATACAAAACTAAAGCGTAATTAGAACGAGCTCCGACATCATCCGGATTTAATCCAATGGCTCTAGCAAAATCATCGGCGGCCTGAATAAAATTACCTAATCCATATTCGGCATTTCCCTTCACAACCCATATAGCCGCTTCATCAGAGTCTTCAGCCAATAAAGTATTAACCTCCGCTAAAACCTCTTGATGCCGTTCCATGGCATTCAAGTTATCTAATCTATCAATAAGTTCTTCTAAATTTTCTATCATATTTTTCTCCTAACCACATAAAGCAAGTAAAATACCGGCAGCAATAGCCGATCCTAAAGAACCCGACACGTTTGCACCCATCGCATGCATTAACAAATGATTGTTCGGATTTTCCTCCTGTCCCAACTTATGGGATACACGAGCCGCCATCGGAATAGCCGATACTCCGGCCGACCCAATAAGTGGATTGATTTTTGCCCCCGGCAATAAATTCAAAAATTTTGCCATCAACACACCACTGGCCGTTCCGACACTAAAGGCAAGTACACCTAAGAATAACACAGCTAAGGTCGTTGACGTTAAAAATAATTCTGCTGACATCTTTGATCCGACCGATAATCCCAACACCATGGTTACAATATTAATCAAGCTGTTAGCTGCCGTATCGGCTAATCTATCCGCCACACCGGATTCTTTGAGCAAATTACCAAACATCAACATACCCACTAATGGTAACGCCATCGGCACGAATAACGCTGTCAGCAAAACCACCACAATCGGCAACATAATTTTTTCCGTTTTGGAAACAGTGCGTAATTGCGTCATTTCAATGAGGCGCTCTTGTTTTGTTGTGCAAGCGCGCATAATCGGTGGTTGAATAACGGGTACCAAAGCCATATAGGAATAAGCAACCACCGCTATTGCCCCCAACAATTCTGGAGCCAACTTTGAGGCCAAGAAAATAGAGGTTGGACCATCGGCCCCTCCGATAATGGCAATGGAAGCCGCTTGCGGTAAAGATAAATCCAAAAACGGAATATATTTACTTAATGCGATAGCCCCTAAAAATGTGCCAAAAATAGCAAATTGAGCAGCTCCGCCCAGCAATGCGGTTTTCGGGTTGGCAAGCATCGGGCCAAAGTCTATCATAGCCCCTACCCCCATAAAAATCAGCAAGGGGAATAAACCGTTTTCAATGCCCATATGATACAAAACATACAGCAATCCTCCCGGTTCTGTCAGTCCTGTTCCAGGGATATTAGACAGCATACCACCAAAGGCTATCGGTATTAACAAAAGTGGTTCAAACTTTTTAACAATACCCAAATACAATAAAACCAAACAAATGCCTATCATCATCATTTGGCCCAACCCAAGGGGCAATATCAATCCATCGGGTGTTGGTTGAATAACCATCTGATAAATTGCTGTTTGTTTCATAACTGCCCCAATTGACGGCATAAAATAAGCCAGTATAAAGCCGAACGAACACAGCCCTAATACATATAATGTCCACTGGACTAATTCTCTGGATTTACTCATTTGACCTCAAACAGTTTTTGTCCCGCGACAACCTGTTCCCCTTTAGTTGCAAAAATAGTTGTGATTGTTCCGGCAACAGCGGATTTAACCTCCGTTTCCATTTTCATCACTTCAATCACACACAACGTTTGACCGACACTGATTGCATCCCCTTGTTTGACAAGAACTTGCGTAATCACACCGGGGGTACCGGCTGTAATGATTTGCGCCGTACCACTTGTTTGAACAGTCGGCTGAGCCGGTTGTTGTGCCGTATTATTATCCATAGATATGGCATAATCCACGCCATTGACCGTTGCCGTATTACCGTTCAACTTGATATCAAACGTTTCACCCGATACCGTAATTTTATAAGTATCTTGTTTTGGAGTGCACGGTGTTTGTTTTTCTTTATAACGCACACCGACCTTAGCTTTTCCCAGTAAGAAGGTGATTCCTTTATCACCGCAAGCGGCGGCAATAAAGACATTTTCATCTGTAATTGGCAAGCCGGCCTCAGTCAACATCGTTTCATAATGAGAGCGAGATTTCTTTTCATTTTTATCATTAATGGATAAAACTGTTTTAGTTGTGGGTTTTAATCCCAATTGCTGCGAAGCGATTTGAATGACTTTTTTATCAGGCGCTACCGGTGTTTTGCCGAAATAGCCTAAAACCATTTTACCATAGCCATCGGCAATTTTATTCCATGGACCGCTCATCACATTATTAAAAGCTTGTTGAAAATAAAATTGAGAAACCGGCGTAACGGAAGTTCCAAAACCACCCTTACGAACAACTTCTTCCATGGCTTTAATAATTTCACCGTATTTGTCCATCAACCCGTTATCTCTGAGCATTTGCGTATTCGCCGTCAGCGCCCCGCCCGGCATCGGAGACCAAGGGATTTGAGGTTCTACATGCAAAGCTTCCGGTGGTATAAAGTAATCAGATAAAGCCTCTTTTAAATGGTCTTCCACCCGCATAATGGCATCAATATCGCAATCCAACTCAAACTCGGACCCTCTGAGAGCATGCCACATCGTTGCTACATCCGGCTGACACGTTCCACCAGATACCGGTGCCAAAGATAAATCCACAATATCGGCACCGCCTTGAATGGCAGCCATATAACAGGCAAGCCCTGCTCCGGCTGTTTCATGAGAGTGGAACTGAATGGGCACTTTTTCCCCCACTAATTTTCTGGCCCGCCGTATCGTTTCATACACCACTGCCGGAACGGTTGTACCGGAGGCATCTTTAAAGCACAAAGAATCAAAGGGAAGTTTGGCCTTTAAAAACTTTTTCAATGTATCTTCATAAAAATCGGGTGTGTGAGCCCCCGTCGCCCCTGGAGGCAACGACATCATAGACACACATAATTGATGTTTTAAACCTGCTTTTTTGATGCATTTTGCACTAAAAATCAAATTATTCGGGTCATTTAAGGCATCAAAATTACGAATCGTACTCATACCGTGTTTTTTAAACATTTTGGCATGCAAATCAATCATATCCGAACTTTGAGAATCAAGTGCCACAACGTTTACACCACGTGCAAGTGTTTGCAAGTTGACTTTTGGTCCCGCAATTTCACGGAACTTATCCATCACATCAAAGGCGTTTTCATTATTATAGAAAAAAGCCGCTTGGAATGAAGCACCGCCACCGGCTTCAATATTTGTCATACCGGCTTTAACCGCCTCAGCCACCACTGGCAGATAATCTTTTGATAAAACTCTGGCCCCGAAAACGGATTGAAATCCGTCCCGAAACGCCGTACACATATACGAAATCTTCTTTTTCCCTTTTTTAACCATATCCCCTACTCCTTACTTTTAATCAATGCAATAGCGGCCGCAATTTTAGATAAATCCTTTTTATCCGATGCCGTACAAATCCGCAAAATATTTAAAATACAAATCATTACCAGCAAAAAAAAGAACACCGTTCCCATGCCGATAAGCGTAATTTCAAGTGCTTGTCCTAGCATTGCTCACTCCTTTTTTTAAATGATTTTAAAAATCTTTTTTTTATTTTGCAAGTGTTTTATGAAAATAAACATCTTTATTTATTTCAACAGGAAAAAATCAATCTGATGCACAAAAATTAAAAAAATATTTTCACAAAATAAAACAATATGTTATATAAAAACAGTTGCTTTTTTTTCAAAAATAATATATAATTGTTCCCATCAAGAATATCGGAGACATCATATGAAAAAAACCTTACAACATTTAGCCATTATCGCTTCTACCTTTGTCAGCGTTGCGTGTAATGCCACACATACGCCGACTTATTCTCCTCTTATCCCATCTCAAGGCAGTGCCGGTAAAAATCCGGACATACCTAACAATGATAATTTTCGAGGAACACCGGCATTTAAAGAAACAACTGAATATAATTTACTCAGAACCAAGCTGTTAAATGCTTGGATGCCTATGTGCGAATTAACCGAGGGATTTTATCCTTATATTTACAGATGTTCTGCAGGACAACCAACTGTTGGTATTGGCACAAATATGGTGGCTTGCAGTATTCCATTAAGCGATATGCCTTTATATACAACAGGTGGCAAACGGTTAAGTACTGCCCAAGTTAAAAATTGGATGAGCAAAACCAGTGGAAAATCAAAACTTCAATGCAGACAATTGGCACGGTCTTTAGGATATCGGGGTATTTCTCACGCTGATGCAGAACAGTTAGCCCATAAAGAAGCCGCTTTAAAAGTTGACTTAGTACATGACGAAATGTTAAGAAGACATGGCATGGAACTATTTGATCAACCATTACCCATTCAAGTATTAATTTTGGATTTGGCTTATCAACGCGGACATAATGGTGTTTTCAGAAATAATGCTTTATGGAATTGTTTAAAAAATAAAGATTATGTTAATGCTCATAGATATGTGGTTTGTTGCACGAACAAAAACCGTAATACCATTAAACGAACGTTGGTTAATTTAGCACACAGCTGTAAACAAGGTCTTAACCCAACCCCTCAACTGGCAACATTGGGACATTTTAATATCAGATTCAATCCACTTGATTTAACCCGTGGCATTTTTACGATTGCTAATACAAACTACAATTCTCCCAAAAATACTTCGGTTCGATCAGACCCTAAAAACGCTTCAAAAAGGTCTCGTCATGCCGCCCCTAAACGCACTAGACGCGGCAGACACGGATAGTAGAGCACACAAAAACAAACCTCTTACAAAAAGATAAGAGGTTTTTATTTTGATTTCAATATGTTATTTTGAACCAATTGCCTTTTTTCATATTTTGAGGTATAATATAAGAAGAAGATGTATTTTTGGAGGTAATTTTATGAGTTTAAAACATCAAATTTTGCAATTAAGCGCTCTCAGTGTGGCGGCGACCTCTTTATTTGGCATGCCAAAAA
>JAFXFY010000137.1 GCA_017513365.1 Alphaproteobacteria bacterium
CGTTTTCTAATTAAATAAAGGCTTTTTTTGTGGATAAACATGGCAGCAAATCGTGTCGGCAACCATCCGTTGTTATAGGCTGATAAATATTCCGGTGACGTATTATCCAATAACTCATGAGATAGATTTATTTCTTCGGTATAATCGCGTTTAAAATCAAAAACCGGATCGTAGGGGGTATTGGGATTGTTTAATTTAGAATTTAATTGATCGGACAGTGTTATCGGTGCAATGGATAAAGCATAAACAAAAAGTAGGGTGATTATATTTTCATCAGGCTCTATATTGAATACTGCTCCAATGGCTATGCCGAATAGAGTAATTGGTGCATAAATAAGTAGGGCTTTTAATATGAATTCCAAAAAAACGTTTAATATTTTTGAGCTGTATTTTTGCTGTAGGGCAGTATCTTTTTGTAAAGTTCCAATCCATACGGCAACAAAATAAGACAGATATGTTATCAGCCACACCATTATTATAATTCCAATTTCTTGTCCATCCTCTATTTTGTTTGAAAATAAATCTGAAAATAAGGATAGGATAGGAAGCGGGATGACAAAAGCCGTTATAGTAATAAATTTAAAAAAAACATTTTGAATTGGTAATTGATATTTTTTATAGCATTCCGATGGACTGATGCAATATAATTCTTTACAAAGCCATTGTTCGGTTTCATCTAAAGGGCGGCGGATATCATAACTGAAAACAAACTCGTTTCCTTTTATTTTTTCACGAATCCAGAGAAAAATAATAGCATAGGGCGTTAAAATTAATAATAAAAACAGTATAGAATAAAAGGGAGCAAAAACAGTTGTGTATATGACAGCAGGTTTTAAACCAAAATAACAGGCGATAGCAAGAGCAATAAAGCAATTTAATATACTGCGCGCAGATAAATTTACTTTAAATAGGAAACGGATTGTGTTAAATAGGGTATTAATTTTATTCATAGTATACTTTGTATCAAAATCTGTATTATTCGTCAAGTTGAATTTTGTAGGTAGGCTTTTTGTGGTCTGAGTCCCCCCTTTTTTTCTCTGCTTAGGTTCTTACCCCTTGCCCATATCTAACAAAAAAACCGACCTAATGGCCGGTTATTTTATTGGAGCGGGTGAAGGGATTGTAAATTGGCTCATACTTCGCACAATTTATCGCTTGATTGCTCTTTAAGCAATCTGCACGACCGTTTGCTGACGCACAACGTCGTTCACTCGGCCAAAGTATCGCCCTCGTTCACCGAACCCTCTGCTCGGGTTCTCACCCCTTACCACACAAAAATTTAACGGCCATCAAAAGATGACCGTTTAAATTTTGGAGCGGGTGAAGGGATTCGAACCCTCGACATCAACCTTGGCAAGGTTGCGCTCTACCCCTGAGCTACGCCCGCATCGTTGCGATGGATGTATTTATGCCATAAAAAAAAACAAATTGCAAGCATTTTTTTATAAAAATGTAAAATATTTTATAATTCATTGAAAATGTTGCGTATTTTTTTAATTTAAAATATTTGAGCTTGTTTTTTTATAGAAAAATAAAGCTAAAAAAATTTGCCTCGCCTCATAAAATGTGATATAGTGCCTTCTGTGTTATAACAAATAGGAGGCCATAATGACAGACAAAACTCCCTACATTCGCCCTTCGTGGGATGAATATTTCTTAGAGGTAATGCATTCGTTGGCAAAACGGGCTACTTGTGATAGAGGCCGTACAGCGTGTGTTATTGTAAAGGATAATCAAATTATTGTATCGGGCTATGTTGGTTCTCCGCCGGGATTGCCACATTGTGATGAAGTTGGGCATTTGCTGAAAAATCTAACGCATGAAGACGGAACAACAACGACTCATTGTATGCGTACCATTCACGCCGAACAAAATGCGATTTGCCAGGCCGCTAAACGTGGGGTGTCTATTGAGGGGGCGACGATTTATTGTAAATTGGCTCCGTGCCGGACATGTGCGATGTTGTTGATTTCTGCCGGTATTAAACGAGTGGTGGCTGAATATAAATATCATGCCGGAGCCGAATCGGAAGCGATGCTCAAACAAGCCGGTGTATCGGTTGAATATATTCATGATGAAATGCTGACATATTAAAAAATGTTGCATAACAAATAGAGTGGGGATATAATGCCTCTGTCAATAATACAAATATGAAAGGAAATATGATGAAAGGAATTTTAACAGAGTTTAAAAAGTTTGCCATGCGTGGCAATGTGATGGATATGGCCGTTGGTATTATTATCGGGGCGGCTTTCGGTAAGATTGTTGATTCACTTGTAAAAGATATTATTATGCCACCTTTGGGGATTTTATTGGGTAAAGTTGACTTTGCGAACTTGTTCTTTGTTTTAAAAGATGGTCCGAAAGTACCGGCGCCTTATGAAAGTTTGGAAGTCGCCAAAAATGCTGGTGCCATTACAATTAATGCTGGGGCTTTTTTAAATACGATTATCAGCTTTATTATCGTGGCCTTTGCCGTGTTTATGTTGATTAAAGCCATGAATACGTTGCAAGCTAAATTGGATAAAAAAGAGGCTGAAGCCGCCCCTAAGGCTCCAACGACAAAGGAATGTCCGTATTGTATGTCTCAAATTGCAATTAAAGCAACCAGATGTCCACATTGTACATCGGAATTGCCGAAAAAATAAAAGTGATTTGATTTTTATGGGTCGTCCATTGGGCGACCTTTTTTATTATGCAAAAAATGTATTGCAAAGTGTGAATAAATGGTATAAATATCATACTATGAAAATAAAAAATGATGGTAATATTTTTGCCCACAGTTTGTCAATTTCAAATAAGTCATTGAAATTGTACACAC
>JAFXFY010000138.1 GCA_017513365.1 Alphaproteobacteria bacterium
AAGCCGTTGTTCGTGAAATTTACGAAGAAACCGGTGTTCAGTATGAAATTGACAGATTAGCCTTTGTTCAAGAAAACTTCTTTAAACGTGATGACGGTATGTTTAAAGGATTAAGTTGTCATGAAATCACATTTTATTTTTTGATGAAACCCAGAGGCACTCAACAACTAGACAGCCACAGCATCACTGCGGGTGTTGAAGAAAAAATGTGTTGGTTGCCGATTGATAATTTGGCCGAATATGACATCTATCCAAAATTCTTTATCAATAAATTAAAGGATTTAAAACCTTATCCGGAACATATTGTTGTCAAACAATTTTCTGAATAAAACAAACATTTTATAAAAAACACGTCATTTACAAAATATTAACTTATTACCCCCTATACTATCTTTTGAAAAAAGGGCATGGGGTCCTTTTAAAAGTCAGGAGTACAATAATGGAATTTCCCGTTTTTGTTTTTATACTGGTTATTTTCACTATTTTATTGATTAAATGGTGTTTAACCATCGTTCCACAAGGGTATGAATATACCGTGGAAAACTTAGGGCGTTTTACCAAAATTTTAAAACCGGGATTGCACTTTTTATTGCCGATTATTGAACGAATCGGTCAAAAAGTAAATATGATGGAACAAGTTTTGGATATTCCGTCCCAAGATGTTATTACTAAAGATAATGCTATGGTACGTGTAGATGGCGTGGTTTTCTTTGAAATTCAAGACCCATATGCGGCCTCCTATCAAATTCATAATTTGTATAGCGGTATTTTAAATTTAATTATGACAAACGTCAGAACCGTTATCGGTAGCATGGAAATTGATGAATTATTATCTCAACGTGATGTCATTAACCAACGATTGCTCAGCGTTGTTGATGAAGCAACTATTCCTTGGGGGACTAAAATTACCCGTGTAGAAATTAAAGATATTTCTCCACCAGCCGACTTAATTAATGCCATGGCCAGACAAATGAAAGCCGAACGTGAAAAACGGGCTAATATTTTGGATGCCGAAGGGTTAAAACAAGCCGCTGTATTGAAGGCAGAAGGTGAAAAACAAGCTGCTGTTTTGGCTGCCGAAGGGGAAAAAGAAGTTGCCTATCGCCAGGCAGAGGCCAGAGAACGTGCTGCCGAGGCTGAAGCAAAAGCCACACAAATGGTGTCTGATGCCATTGCCAAAGGGCAACCACAAGCGTTGAATTACTTCTTAGGACAATCCTATGTGGAAGCGTTAAAAGGCATTGTTAATTCACCAAATCAAAAATTGTTAATGTTGCCGTTTGAAACACAACAAATTGCCAGCTCAATTGCCGGAATTTCCGAATTGACCAAAGCCGTTTTCAGTGATAACGCAACAAAAACAGTGAAAAAATAAGATTATCGGGGATATCGCTCGGTATCCCCCTTTGATACAAAGGAAAAAATATGCAAACATTTTTTAGTACATGGGGTGTGTGGTCTTGGATGAGCTTAGGTGTCATTTTAATGATTTTAGAATTGCTTGTCCCCGGCACTTTTTTAATTTGGTTTGGATTGGGCGCTATTTTAACCGGCTTAACCGTTTTAATGGTCAGCGGTTTAACTTTATCAACCCAAGTATTGGTTTTTGTGATTATGTCTTTAATTTGTGTCGCTTTCGGCATTTTTGTTTATGCAAAAGTATTTGGCAAAAACAAAGAAGAAGAACTCAATCAAAAAACCGGTGCCAATCGTTATATCGGAAGTCGCTTTACAGTTATTGAACCAATCAAAAACGGTCGAGGTAAAATCGCCGTCGGAGACAGTGTATGGATTGCCATTTCCGATAAAGAATTCAAAGAAGGTGATGAAATCACCGTTACGGGTGTTAAAGGCACTCAATTAATTGTAGAATAATTATTTTATTTACCATTAAATCCCTCACAGCACGTGAGGGATTTTTTTTACCACCCATATTGTTCTCCATATGCATCACAAAAATCATCACACATATCCCCCCAGTTTACCTGAGTTTCCTCCGGTATCGTTGTTTGAGGAACAGTTGTTTCCAGTTCTGTTGTGTTAGACTCAGTTGTTGTGTATCCCGTTGACGTCGTTGGGTATGGCGTTGTTGTTGTGTATCCCGTTGACGTCGTTAGGTATGGCGTTGTTGTCGTTGTATATCCGGTTGACGTTGTGGTATATCCGGTAGTGGTTGATGTATAATCTGTGGTTGTGCTTTCGTAATCCGTTGTCTCTATATACGTAGATACAAACGTTGTTTCGGGTATTGTTGTTTCTTCAGGAAATGGACAAATATGAGAAAACGTTTTATTCGTATTACAGTCATCTGCCGTTAAATCCAACAACACATCTGTCCCTTCAACCTTGGCTGTTAACTTAGCGCATCCAACAGATATAGTGGTTGCTGAACCATTCGGACTTAAAGTATAATTTTGAACTTTTGACGTTGAATAGGCATAATTTGTAAAGGTTAAAGTGTATATTCTGTCCCCATTAGCATTTTTAGTGATTGCTGTAGAAACTGCATATTTTGTTGTATCTACAGTAATAGAGGCACCACATGGTTCCACTATGGGATCAAAATGCACCTCTGTTGTCAAGAAATCAGAGGGAATTGTACATATCCATCTCCCCCCACCATCAGTTAAGTTACTACCACATCTAATGACGGTAATATCAAAATCGAACTGCTTTGTTGTCGGATAATATTTAAGTATACCTGAACTACCACATGCTGCTGTATATCTTTTCTCATAATTTTGTGTATTTTGCTTAAACGAAGCTAATTTGGATCTAGATACGCCTGGATATGAAGAATATGAACTAAAATTATAATTTATATGAGGTGTAAATTCATAAGTTCCATCAGTTGTTTGTGTCGCAATTAAATACATAGAGTGATGCAAAGTCGGAGATGTTGATGGCCGTGTTCCAGGTAAGGATGATGGTGGATACTGATTTCGAATAGCTAGAAAAGAACAATTTTCGATAATACGATAAGTAGCAGGCAGTATATCATTTTGCACATCAGAGGAAGATTGCTCTAAAGATACAAGAGGACACAGATTCCATCCTCCAATGAATCCAGTACCCCCTGCTGAGTTCTCACTCCCTAACTGGTAAACATAAAATGATACAACTTTAATTCTCCGATTATATTGTGTTATATCAGCAAATTGCACATATACACTTACATATTTAGTATCAAATACTTGAGGATAATAGCTATTCTCTTGTAACTCATAATATACATCTTCACTCCCCGTAGGCCACACAGAACCACTTTTGCCATAAACAGGATTTGTTACCTTTAACATATACTTGCCGTTTTTCTGATATATACCAACTCCTATTGCAGGAACATATGGCCTTTCTACATCATAACTTCCTATACACATGGTATCAGCCCGGGCATTTTTTATCCCACCGAACAAAAACATACCAACAATCAAACCAATACCAACTACTTTTAATAGATTTTTCATAATGGCTCCTTACTTTGACCGACGACGACAATAGGCTTCACATTTTTCCAATAAAATAGGAACACAGGTACCGGCTCTATCCTCCTCGCCCGTCGGACAATCACATGTTTTTGGATCAGCCCCAACCGGTGCATCCGAGCATGTACACTGGCAATTAATTTCATCAAGGGTATGAGGATACTCACATTCAATAAAACACCCCTCTTTAGTCCGTTTATTACGCACACGAGAAGAAGAAAAATAAAAGACCATTGTATTGGGAATAGCTTCACACACATCCGATTGTATTTCTGTATATTTTTGACCGTTATTAATTTGCGTCGGAATACCCGCAGATACTACACTTTCAAACGTCATTTGACACAGACGTTTTTCAACAGCCAAAACCTGAATGGATGCTTCAGTGAAACTTTTTTCCTCCGATAAATAAATTGGATGCCCTGTCGTGGAAACTTCTTCCCATGCCTCTAAATGAGGCATTTTATGATTATCCATTTGTTTTTCAAGATCGGCTCCTCGCTGTAAAATATCATTTGTCAAAACATTAGAACGATACTTATCCATTGCCCATGCAAAACCTGCCAATGCCAGCATGGATAAAATACCAATCAAGGCAACTACCGCCAACATTTCAACCATAGACCGACCAGACTCAGCTATTATAGATCCTCGTGTCAAACGTGAAGATGACAGAGAAGATGTAGACCAGCCGAATTGCAATTGTTTGTTTTGTTTCATTTTTTCCCTTTTTTCATCAATTCATCTATCCCACAAAATGAGGTGTTTTCGTGGTAGATCATATTTTTACTATTTCATAAAATATTTAAAAATTCAACTGTAAAGCAACAAAATATTTCAAATTTTACTATTTTTCATAATGCGTTAGTTTTTGGAATTTGTATCTACAACAAAAAATGGTTGTTCTTTAGTAGAGAAAGAGTAGTAAATCAATAAACCTTTAATTTCTGATTCTATCCCATTCATTCATCGTATTTTTTAAACGATTTTGTTCAGATATTTTTTGGTTTTGTTGTCTTTTTTCTTTTTGTTTTTTCAAAAATACCTTTTGACGTTCTTCAAATTTATGATTGCCTTGTCGGATTTCGTCTTTAAAATAAACACTGACTCCCATCATAAGTGCCACCCAACCCCATAAAAATACATTAGCATAAATATGGTCTTTTAAAGTATCTTTAGGTGGTAAATCTTCGGGCATTTATTGTTCCTTTATTTATGAGGGTTGTTTTAATACAATATCAGTATCTTGTCAAGAAACAATAAAATAAATTTCATTATTTTCAAAAATATGGTATAATAAATAAAGTAAAGAAATATACATGAGGTTTCCAATGACTAAACTATCAGATAGATTAAATGCATTTTCTCGCACGACATCCCCCATTGTTCCGGAAGAATTAACTTCTAAAAGTCAACCCTATGGAAAACCGAGGTTAACCGAAAAAGAAGTCTTTAATATTGACCTGTGGACAACAGATGCCGCTGGCATTATGCATTACGATATTGAACATTTGCAAGAAAATCAGATTAATCAAACTCTTCAAATGTTAAAAAAATACGATCTTCATCCGGTACAAATGGGTAAATCTATTGCCGTTTTAGACGAAGTACATTTATTAAAACAATGCGAAAAAGCTCATCCGGAGTACCCGCCAATACCCATGACAGAAAAAAAACTATATAATCAAGGTGTACCTTTGTTTTCTAAAAATTTACCTATCTTAAAAATGGGAGAAAATTTGGAAGTGGATTTAAAGGAAATTTTAACCCCAAGTCGTATGAAAAAATTGGAACAAGGTGTCGTTATTTTACTTGGACGAAGTGTCGCAACACAAAAAAATCTCCCCCCGGAATTAAAAGGATGCGCTTTACACGGATTAAATTTAAATGGAGCGGATACAAGTGTATCCAGAGTTCACGGATACTTATTTTATCACAAACATCGCTTATATTATAAAGATTGTTCCAGTAATGGCACAACCGTCAAACAACATAAAAAAAGAGAAACAAAATTGAATTATTTAAAAATACACCATGATTCTCGTTCAGCTTAATAACTTAGTCATTAAACACAAAAAATCCTCGCCATATAGCGAGGATTTTGCATATTCCATCCAAATTAACGTTTGGAGAATTGGAAGCGTTTACGAGCTTTTGGACGACCCGGTTTTTTACGTTCAACAACACGAGAATCACGAGTTAAGAAACCAGCTTTTTTGAGTGTTGTGTGCAATTCCGGTTCAAACATATCCAAGCAACGGCTGATACCATGACGTAAAGCATAAGCTTGACCAGCCAAACCACCACCGCAAACATTACATTGAACGTCAAATTGACCTTCACGATCTGTTAAAGCGAACGGTTGATTGATAATCATACGCAATGCCGGACGTGGGAAGTAATCTTCCAAAGTACGACCGTTTACAACGATATTACCTTTACCCATTTTAATGATAACACGGGCAATGGCATTTTTCTTTTTACCGACGGATTGGCTGCGACCCAATTTGTCTTTTTTCGGTTGACGAGGAGCCGGAGCTTCGGCTGTTGCCACTTCAGTTTGAGCAGTCATTTCTGCCTTTACATCAGCTAAACCTTTTTTTACTTTAGTTTCTGTCATTATGCACCTCTTTTATTTTTTGGGTTCATGGCACCAATATCCAAAGTAATCGGAGATTGAGCTTGGTGAGTGTGTTCAGGACCGGCAAATACGCGTAATTTTGTCATTTGTTGACGACCTAATTTACCACGAGAAACCATGCGTTGAACAGCTTTAATTAAAACACGTTCCGGATGATCTTCTAATTGTTTTGCAACGGAAATACCTTTAATACCGCCAACATAACCTGTATGATGGTAGTACATTTTTTGTTCCATTTTGCGACCTGTTAATTTTACTTTGTCGGCATTTACAACCACTACATAGTCACCGCAATCTTGAGAAGGTGTGTAGCAAGGTTTGTTTTTACCACGAATGATGTTAGCCAATTGACTGGCCAAACGACCTAAAACCAAACCTTCAGCGTCAACCAAATACCATTTGATGTCGCTGTTAGCCGGATTAATTGTCTTAGTTGTTTTCATTGTCATAATTTTAATCCTTAGGTTATTTTTTTCTAAACGAAGCATTTATACATTAATTTATTGTTGTTGTCAAGCACTTTTTATATGATTTTATTAAAAAATTTTGCAAGGTATAATAATACCACACTTTAAATCCTTAGAAAACAACAGTATATAAAGACTTTTTTGATATTTCATTCTTTAATACGCAATTTCAATAAGTGCATCATGGCAACAAAGGTCGGTATCAACAATAATCCGCATACAATAAACGATACTTGGATTCCAAATGTATCAATCAATGGCTTCATCAGCATCATTAATGTACCCGATCCCAACATAGCCACCATAGATTTAACAGATACAATGGTTGACCGCTCATCGGACTTAATACGATGATGCACAAAATTTGACGTAATAATTTCTACCGCAATTTGCGACGAATTGGCAATACCGATTAAAGCCAGCAAGACATAGACTATCATTTTGTTGGGAACGGACATAATAACGATAGCACACAACGTACCGATACACAATGTATCAAACAAAACACGAGCCGTTTTTCTGAGTTTAATTTTATCAAGTAAGACACCAGATAAATAAGCCCAACCCGTACGACAAAACATATTAAATCCGGCAATAATACCGAATAAATAGACAGGAACCTGTTTTTCCACCATCATCGGTTGCATCCCCCAAAGTAGTGCAAAAGTCAGCGCCCCATAACAGGCCGGAAACAAAATCAACCATTTAATTTCGGGATGCTTAATGGCAAATTTTGAAATATTCATTAAATCTTTAACCTTACTGACATTGTCAGTCACCACACGGCGAGAATCCTTAATATTCGGCAAGAAACATATTATTACAAAACCAACAAACGTGGTAAAGGCTGTTAAATAAGCACAGGATTCTGCCCCAAACCATCCATATATAAAACCGGC
>JAFXFY010000139.1 GCA_017513365.1 Alphaproteobacteria bacterium
ATCCAGCTACCTCTCTTGATTTCATATCATCAAAAAAAGAAGAAAACTTTTGTCCATGCATCCAAAAAGTCGCAATCAATTCTTTTGCTGTCTTACATACTTGTTGCTTTTTTTCATCATTGCCATCCAGTTTCCAATCCCAATAATTTATCATCTCTTTCATAGAATCGCGGACAATCTTCTTGGTTAATAAAGAAGAATTATAATAATCTCCCATTTTTGCCTGCATCAAACGACTCCAATTATCTGCAAATTCCATTATTTTAAGGAATTCCTGATTTGGAATACGCCCTTTTTTATAAGCCATTTCTGTTTGCTTTTGGAGTTGCCACCAAGAATCCATAGATTTTGAATAAAATTTGATATTTTCTATTTGAGAATTAACACCCATAATAACATCCTTTCTTATTGATTTTCTCTTATTTGACGTTTAAAAAGTGAAAATGATAAATTTTCCAATAGTTTTAAATTTTTTGAAATGAAACTACCTTTGTTAAAGAACTCAACATTCTTTTATGAATATGAAGTGGACCACAATCACGTTCTTTAATGATATAATCAACCAACACATTACGCTTTTCAATTGGTAATAAACGTAATGTCCTTTTGAATTCTTTTAAATCATTTTTTGTTTTTGTATCTAATTCTTGAAAATAAATTTTTGATGTTTTTGTCATAACTTACCTTTATTAATATGATGAATAATGATCTATATTATCACACATATATCTATTTGTCAATATTTTTTAAGTGTTGTTTTTTTATTTATTTTACCACTCACCATTATTTCAATTATTTATTGTTTTTTTGTTTTTATTCAAATACCTAACCATATGTTTTTCTTTGTGCTGTATATGCCCCTAAAATATATGGCATTTGTGTCGGTTTCGGATGGATTTTATTTTGTGCTTCTTCTTTTAAGCCACCACAATAATGGCGATTAATAAAATTAGTAATATAAAAGCATAAAATGTTAATCGTTTTTTCCAACGGCGAGAGTGTCTTTTTCGGTAAATATCTCGTAAAATGGTTATTTTCATATCGCCCCCATAATCGTTGTTGCCTTACATATAATACAAGTGGGCTTAGTTCATAAACTTATCAAGTAAATAAAAGTAGATATCAAAAAAAGCCCGTCAAAGACGGGCAAATTAAACTTAAATAAAAACTTTAAATTTTTGAATTAATCCACTCAATTAATTGAGATTTTGGCATGGCGCCCGTTTTTGTATCCACCACTTGTCCACCTTTGAATAAAATCAGTGTCGGAATAGATTGAATATCATAATTTTCCGGTGTTTTCGGGGCTTCATCAACATCTACTTTAACAATTTTAATTTTTTCGGCCATTTCTTCAGATAATTCTTCTACAATCGGCAACATTTGACGGCAAGGTCCACACCAAGTGGCAAAAAAATCAACTAAAACCGGTTTATCGGCATTCAGCACTTCTGTTTCAAAATTATTATCATTAACGATTTGCATGTATTTTCTCCTTTCTTTGAAATGAATATAGGCTTTCTGTAAGTATGTGTCAAGCCTTTTTTATAAGGTATCTAACGGCCATCTGGGGCGCGCCTTAAAATCAAAAGTATCATATAATCCTTGTTTATGGCGTTCCATACCTGCCCACGCAATCATAACACCATTATCGGTACACAAATGAATGGGAGGAGCCGAAAATATCAGTTTGTTTTTATTGGCAATTTCTTGCAGTTTTGTTCTAAGGGCTGTATTGGCGGCCACTCCACCGGCAACAACTAAATCCTTTGCATCGGGATATAACTCTTTAAATGTTTGGATAGCATGTTTCAGACGATCTTCCACTTGCTTAATGACGGCTAATTGGAAACTGGCACAAATATCATTTTTGTCTTGCTCGGTTAACGTATCTTGGCGTTCAATACATACACGAACAGCCGTTTTTAAGCCGGAAAATGAAAAATCACACCCTGCCCGTCCACGCATCGGCACCGGAAATTGAAACCGTTTAGCATCTCCAAGTTTAGCCCGTTTTTCCAAATTAGGTCCGCCAGGGTATCCAATATCCAACATTTTAGCCACTTTATCAAAGGCTTCTCCGGCCGAATCGTCAATCGTAGCCCCTAATTTTTTATATTTTCCGACACCTTCAACGATTAATACCTGACAATGCCCCCCTGAAGTTAGCAACAACAAGTACGGAAATTGAACCGGATGGGATAATCGGGCGGTTAAGGCGTGTCCTTCCAAATGATTGACGGCGATAAAGGGGAGATTATGGCAAAAAGCAATAGCCTTAGCCGTCATAACACCAACTAATACACCCCCAATTAATCCGGGACCTCCGGCAACGGCAACAGCCGATAAATCTTCAAATTTTTTACCGGCTTTATCTAAGGCTTCCTTAATTAAAATATCACATTTTTCCAAATGGGCTCTAGCTGCAATTTCCGGAACAACACCTCCAAAACGACGATGCTCATCATATTGCGACCAAACAACCGAGGATAAAATTTCCCCTTTATCATTAACCAAAGCACAGGCTGTTTCATCACAGCTAGATTCAATTCCCATTACAATTTGTTCACTCATTTTTTTATCCTTTTTAGCACAATATCCAATGCCCCTCCATCATTTTTCCATGAATAAGACGCTATTTTATCCTTAAATACGGGCGTATCAAACCATAAAACGATTTCTTTTTTGATGGCCCCTACCCGTTTTAATCCTTTCCCCGTAATAATTGTGATTTTTTTAGACCCCAAATTTTGGTGACGAATGATAAACTTTTTCACCGCCTCATAACTGTCTGCAACGGTTAACCCATGCAAATTCAACGTATATGATACCTCAGGCGCCGGAATACGACGGACACGCAACCTTTGTGGCACTTCTTTATGGAATAAACGGGCAACTCCCTTACCGGTTAAAGGAGTAATTGTCTTTTTTATCTCTTCCCATAAAGAAAAATCGTTCATAGAGCGCTCTACTTAGGTAATAACAGATAATATTTACCGCGGCTGTTCATCCGTCCAGCATTATTAAAGGCTTCTTCACCATGACCCCAGAAAAAATCCGCCCGAATACCGCCGGTAATGGCATTCCCAACATCTTGAGCAACCACTAACTGATTGAGTTTTTCACCGCTTGGTGTTTTTGTTTCCAACCATAACGGCGTATGCATTGGAATGTAATTTTTATCAACTGCCACAGAACGTTTTGGCGTTAAAACAACTCCGGCTGATCCATAAGGAGAATCTCCTTGCACTTCTTTAAAGAAAATATACCGTGGATTTTCGGCCATTAAACGACGCGCCTTTTTGGGATTATCTTGCAACCATTTTTTCATGGCCGGCATAGAATATCCACCGCTTGGTTTAATACCTTCATCTCGTAAAATTTGACTTAACGCCTTAAACGTACGTCCGTTATTACCGGCATATCCCAATTTAATTTCTCCGTCCGGCGTTTGCATTCTACCGGACCCTTGAATATGTAAAATAAACAATTCCACAGGATCATCAGCCCACGCAATAATCGGCGCATAATTTTCGGTATCTTCAATATCTTCACGCGTTTCCAGTTTGTCCCCGTTTCTGTATCCGCGAGGAACACCATAAACCGGCACTTGAGTTTCACGCACTTGTGTGCGAGTGCCGGTCAATTCGGCCTCGTAATATCCTGTTATTTTACCATTTTCAGTCCCATAAGCCGTTACGGCATAAGGTTGTAAGTTATCTTCCAAATACGATCTGATTTTAGCCGTAGAAGAAAAACGATACCCTTGCAACCCTTGACAAAAACTTCTCCACCCGCCAGTTGCTTTGTGGCAAGACCGAATGAGAGCCGGCATAGCTTCACGAATGTTGTCATCTTCCCACCCTTTTAAGTCGGAAAATGACCTTTCTGACAAGGAAAAAGCACGTCCTTTTGATAAATCATGACTACTACATCCACTTAACAACAATAAAATGCCGGCACTGGCCATTAAAATTTTATGCATGGTTGGCCTCACTTTTTGTCGCACACACAATCCATGTATCATTTTTCTTTTTTCGGAATGTCCAAGTATCACACATAACGGAAACATTCATCGGGTCGCCTTCTATGGCATTGCCCTGTTCATCTTTTAAAATGTTGACTTGTTCCGAAATAAATTGGACAGTTACCTCACGAACGGCTTCCGCTTTTTTTAAAATTTTGGCAGAATTAACACAAATTAAAGAAAAATCAAGACGTTGTTTTTTGCTTTCACGGTCATCAATTTCTTTCACAAAGGTATCGTATACCTGTGGGGCCAGCATAATTTTGAGTTCTTTTTTCTTGCCGTTTGCAAAGGCCGACGAAATCATGTGAAAGGCAATTTTAGCCCCTTGTAAAAACTCATCATCATCCCAAATAACTTTCGGTTTTTGCATGCGATAGGCTATACTTGCCGGTATTTTTGCATTTTTAACAGCCGCCGAAGCTGTAGCAACAGCGTTATCTTCTTTGCTGATGGCACCAAATAATTTCCATCCTAAATAGCCGATAATCAATAATAATCCGATATATTCCGGGGACATTTTCAAATTCCTCTTTTTTTGCTTTACATTTAAAAAAAATAACTTTATATATATAAGCCGATAATTAAATTTTTTTCAAGAGGAATTTTTTAAAATGACAAAAAATGACACCAATCAAACGCCTTCCGTTCAAATTATCAGCCAATATATTAAGGATTTATCTTTTGAAGCCCCTAATTTACCTCATATTTTAGGTGATTTAAAAAGTGCTCCGGCTATTACTGTAGATATTGATGTTCGTGTCAATAAAACAGATAATCCGAAAATGTTTTCCGTTGATTTGCATATAAAAGGAACGGCAAAACGTCCGGACGATAATCGGGAAATCTTTATTTGTGAATTGTTGTATGGGGCTTTAGTGGCCGCTGATGTCCCGGCTGAACATTTAGAGCCGGTATTGATTGTGCAAATTCCGCATATGTTATTCCCTTATGCCCGAGCTATTGTCGCCAATATTACACGTGAAGCCGGTTTGCCTCCTCTTCAAATTAATCCCGTAGATTTTGCGATGTTATATCACAAAAAACTTAAAAATCAAGAGAATAACAAATCAAATTAAAGTTTTTATTTAAAATCAAAGCTCGCGAAAGCGGGCTTTTTTATTCGTTGATCTTGAGGTATGCAATTTGATTTTTTTTGGTTTTTGTATTCGTACTTTATCCGGATATGAAACATAGTCATTTTGTTCTCGGTAATCCATAAAAATCCACTTATTTTTTTGAATGTCCGATAATTCAGGGAGCTTCACCAAGGATGGCAACTCATCGTAAATTAATAAGCAAGCCTGCCTTTCGGGCGTTTCATCCGTAAAAGACAGAATATGTTTTTTCCGGTAAAAAATATCTAATGTGGCCTCATTATTGTTATGTGAATTCATATCTATTTGGATTGTTTCTTTACCACAGGCTAAAAACCAACCGTTGTGTTGTTGACAAAACAGCAAGGGATGACCGATTATTTTTAAAACAAGTTGATGGTCGGCATTTAAGATATTTATACCATCTTTATCACGATTATGAATGAATTTCATGGGCATTTCCTTTGTTCAAGCATAATGGTTACACTTTTAAAAATATGGTATTTTTTACTAATTGTCAATATTTTTCATTCAAAAGGATAAAAATTTCATACTCAGCCTTAAAATAAAGATTGATTTTTGTATCCAATTCATACTATGATAAAAAGAAAAGAACAGGAGGGTATTATGTGGCTGAGAATTACCTTATGGGCAATGTTGTTAGGGTCCGTTATTATGGGATATTTCGGATACAAAACCGGTTCGGCTATGACGACGTTTGTAGGAATGGGAGCTATTGTCTTTATTGGCTTTTTATTGTTCTTTTTGGCAAAAATGACGTTAACGGCCGGGTTAGTATTCATAAAAGTTGTTGTGATTATCTTGTTAATCGGTGGGGTTATTTTACTTTGTGTGCGTGGGTGCACTCTCATGTGGCAAACAGGTCAATCGGCGGTTCAGACAACGACTACGGCTTTTTATGAAGCTAAGGAAAAATCTTTTGGTATTCCTGGTAAACTAGATACAACGTCCTCCTCTTGGTGGGGAAAAATTAAAGGTGTTTTTGCTGGAAATTCAACAACTACTCAAGCCCTAGAACCCTCAAAAATAAAAACAACGTCTCAAAAGGAAGAAACAGTTCCTCCTGAACCCCAAATAATGACGGGAACGGTATCAAAGGTTTTGTCCGGAACGATGTTTGTGATGAATAAAACGACTTTAAAATTATATGGCATTGATACACCGGATATGTCTCAAACATGTTTAACAAAACGCAGTGAAAAATATCCTTGTGGCCGCACGGCAAAGAAAAAATTGGAAAAATTATTATTCAACAAAACAGTTTCTTGTCAATTAATTGCGCCGTATGCGCCTTCAAAGTTCTACGCCATTTGTGAAATTCAAGGATATGATGTCGGTGCCACAATGGTATCAGTTGGCTGGGCTGTTGCCGATAGAAAGGTATCAGATGTCTATATTCCTTATGAAAATCAGGCTCGTCAAAAAGATGAGGGGTTGTGGAGTGGTAAATTTGTGGCCCCTTGGGAGTATAGACAAAGTAAGACAGGATATGTTGCACCACATAAGGAAGGTGGCTTTTTAAAAGGATTATTTAAATGAGTGTATTTATCTCCCACAATGAACAAGAAACATTGGAATTTGCGGTCAATTTCGCAAAAACATTAAAGGTTGGTGATATTGTTGCCTTACATGGTACATTAGGGGTTGGCAAGACCGCTTTTACACGAGGTGTTATCCAATCTTTAATCGGACAAAAAGAAGTTCCCAGCCCGACTTTTACCTTACTGCAAACTTATGAAACACCGAATTTTGACATTTATCATTTTGATATGTATCGGTTAAAATCACCTCAGGAAGCCTATGAAATCGGTATTGAAGATGCCTTTGCCGAAGGGGTATCTTTGATAGAATGGCCGGAAAAAAT
>JAFXFY010000140.1 GCA_017513365.1 Alphaproteobacteria bacterium
CGCCGCCTCATCCGGTAACAAAAGAGGCCGATATGAAATTTATTCATGCGGCGGCCAGAGAGTTAGCGCCTCACTTGTCCGGTTATACGGTTGTGGCGACAAAATCTACTGTGCCGGTCGGTACGGGTGAGGCCGTTGAAGCCATCATTCGTGAAGTTAATCCAACGGCTGAGTGCGATATTATTTCTTTACCGGAATTTTTACGTGAAGGGTTTGCTGTTCATGATTTCTTTAATCCGGATCGCATTGTGATTGGGACCGACAGTGAACGGGCCAGAGCCGTTATGAAAGAACTCTACAAGGATTTTGAAGGAAAATCTCAAATCTTATGTGTGCGCAGACGGTCTGCCGAAACAATTAAGTATGCCTCAAATGCCTTTTTGGCGATGAAAATTCATTACATTAATGAAATGGCTGATTTTTGTGAAAAAACAGGTGCCGATATTGCCGAAGTGGCTCAAGGGATGGGAACGGATTCCCGTATCGGAAATAAATTTTTAAACCCGGGACCGGGGTATGGTGGCTCTTGTTTTCCAAAAGATACCATGGCAATGGCCTATATGGGACGTCAAAACGGTGTGAATTTGTCTTTGATTGAAAATACAATTGAAAAAAATGCTCTGCGTAAAGAACGAATTGCCGATGAAGTGTTGCGTGTGATTAAAGGTATTCGCAAACCTCGTGTCGGTATTTTGGGCTTAGCATTTAAAGGTGGTACGGATGATTGTCGTGAATCGCCGGCCATGCAGGTCATTGAGGCCCTCTTAAAGAAAAAACACAATACCATTGCCCGTATTACACATACTCAACCCAAGTTGATTGTGTATGATCCGGAGGCGATGGAAAATGCCAAAAAAATGTTGGGGCGCAAAGTCAAATATGTGTCTAATGAATATGAAGCGTTGGAAGATGCCGATGTGATGTTGGTCTTGACCGAATGGCGTCAATTTAAAGGACTTGATTTGGCTCGGGCTAAATCGTTGATGCGTGGTAATAAGATTATTGATTTACGTAACCAAATTGACCATGTATCGGCTATTGCTAACGGATTTGAATATAAAGGCGTTGGCCGGCCTTTGATGAAACCGAAAAAATAATTTTGATGTAGTGAAGAAAAAAAGCGACCACCTGGTCGCTTTTTACATATGGAAAGATATTTTTTCCACTTGCAATACCCAATAAAATGGAGTAGGCAAAAATGGTATTTTCGGCTTGATATTTTTCAAACCACCAAATCAGTCCGGCTCCTGCCCCATAGCATATGATTTTGGCAATCATCATCCACTTGAAACGATGGGAGAAAAATCGTCCCATTAAGTTATCTGGTACTAAGGCTTTCATCCAAGAAAGCCACGCTCCACCGGCAATTGAACCAATCATATAGGTGGCGGAAAAACAGCCAATTAATAACGCTAATGCCCATGGCGAACCAGCCCAAAAAGCCAATAGCAATATTGCCGGCCCCGAACATTAAAGCATAGGCAATTAAAAACGGACCGGTGGCCAATGTATCCATGGCACTGGTGGCAATACCGCCATAAAAAAGGTTATTGAGGGATTTTCTTAACGAGGCGTTTGACATACATATTTCCTTATTTTTTTTAACAGTATAAAAAGATATGTATAGCTTGTTAAGATTTATATCCAATGGGCTCGTTTAAATAAATAGGCTAATCCTATACCAATAAAGACAATAAAACAGACAGTAACGGTCAATCCATAGGGTTCTTCGGAAAATGGAATGCCTCCGACATTCATCCCAAACAAGCCGGTCAAAAAAGACAATGGCAAAAAAATGGTGGCAATCACGGAGAGCATATACATATTTTTTTGACTTTGCTTAACATCATGCATTTGTAAGGCTTCTTGATTAATGCGGACACGTTCTTTAAGTAAGGTAATGTCTTCAATAATGCGTTGCATACGATGAAAACTGTCTTTTGTCAGATGAGTTGTTTTTTTGTTAAACCAAGGTAATTGATGGCGAGACAGGGCATCTAGGGCTTCTCGTTCTGGTGTTAAAAAACGATGCATGATGACTAATCGTCGCATCAACTCGCTCAGTTCATCAGAAATATGAGGCGATATTTGATGGGCAATAATTTTTTCTTCTATATCATCTACATATTCTTCCATATCCGAAACGGTATCGGCGGTGGAATTGAGGGTGTTTTCCAAAATCATTTCAATCAGATCGTTTGTATTTTGAGGACCGGCATGTTCATAAAAATCGTTCATAATTTCTTTGAAAGAAATTGCCGGATGAATGCGGACCGTTATGACACGGTTTTGTGTGGCAAAGGCTCGTAAAAATACCATATCGTCCGGTTCTGACCGAGGTGTTAAGTTGACGGTTCTGATAACTAATAATAATCCGTTTTTGTGTATCAGACTACGAGGTCTAGATCCTGAGGTATTGATTAATGTGTCTTTTGTCCAGTCATCAAGATATTTATCATTTTGTAAAAACAAAACGGCTTTTGGGTGTGATAGGTTAAGATGTATCCATAAAATGCCGTTTTTAGGGGTCCATTTGTTAACTTGTGTTTCATCCAAAAGTTTGGCGCCTCCTTGGCCGTCCAATAAGACCGCTCCAACCATCCAGTTATCTGTCGTTGACATCCTGATTTCCTCCCTTTTTTTATATCTAAAAAGGAAAGCTTGTAAAATCAAGAGGAATGGTAAAAGATTAAAAATTAAAAAGTTTTATTTTTATACTTGATATTTTTTTGAAAATTTGCTATATTGGGGCAATAATTGTCAACAATCAACTAAAAAAAGGATCGTAAATATGAAACAACAAGCTAACTTAATTCGTGCCGGATGGATTATTGAACACAACGGCAGACAATGGACCGTTTTAAATACAGCTATCACAAAACCAGGTAAGGGCGGGGCTTATATCCAAGTGGAAATGCGTGATATTAATTCCGGTAACAAAACAAATGAAAGATTCCGTACAGCAGATACAGTTGAAAAGTTGATGAGTGAAACAATTGATTGCCAATATTTATATAGTGAAGGCGATAAATTGTTCTTTATGAATAAAGAAACATATGATCAAATGGAAATCCCGGCCGATATGATGGGGGAATCCGTTGGTTTCTTGCAAGATAATATGGATGTAACAATGAACTTGATTGAGGGGCGCCCGGTGGGTGTGTCTTTGCCTCAACAAGTGGTTTTAACCGTTGTTGAAACAGAACCATATATTAAAGGTCAAACGGTTACGACTTCTTATAAACCGGCCATAATGGATAACGGTATGCGTGTTATGATTCCGCCGTTCGTAACGACCGGTGAAAAAATTGTGGTGGCAACTGCTGATACAACTTATGTTGAAAGGGCAAAATAATGGCCGAAGTAAAAACGGAACATCGGCGTATTACGCCCCGTGCTCAAACAATGCGAAAACGTCCCGAAACACGTGAAGAACAAATGATTGCGGCTTTATCGCCTAATTTGAATGTGATGGTTAAAGCGGTGCGTGCTGCCGGTCGCAGAATGGTTCGGGATTTTGGAGAAATTTCCTCTTTGCAAGTGTCTTTAAAGGGGCCGGGTGATTTCGTGTCCAATGCCGATACATTGGCTGAAAAAATCTTAATTGAAAAATTATCTGAAGATCGTCCGGATTATGGATTTATTACCGAAGAACGGGCGGAAATTGCTCCGAAAAACGGTTGTGAATATACTTGGATTATTGATCCAATTGACGGGACTATCAACTTTTTGCATGCCATTCCGTGTTTTGCTATTTCGGTGGCTTTAAAACATAAAAATGAAGTGATTGCCGGCGTAACCTATAATCCGGTAACAAATGAATTATTTTATGCCGAAAAGGGACAAGGGGCCTTTTTAATGACACCAACGGGTAATGTGCGTTTGCGTGTATCTGGTCGTGTTCATTTGGCTTATGCTTTGGTTGGTAGTAATGGGTTTAGTACACCGAAAAATCGTCAAGTTATGGAACGAATTGTAGAAAAAGTAGCCTCTACTCGTTATAACGGGTGTACGACGTTGTCTATGGCGGCGGTGGCTGCCGGTCAATTGGACTTATATATTGCGACACAATTTAAACCATGGGATTTGGCTGTTGGTTTCTTGCTTGTGAAAGAGGCGGGCGGATACATCAGCGATTTTGTCGATCATAAGGAAATTGACGATATTATAGCCAGCCAAACGATCGTTGCCGGTAATTATAAATTAAAAGACCAAGTGTTAAAATTAATAAGGGGGTAATATGAAAAAAATTGTATTGTCTTTGTTGTGTGGTGCGTTGATGTGTTCGTTTGTGATGCCGGTATTGGCTCAAGAATTAACACAAAAACGTAAAACGGCTGTTTTTTCTCCGGCTGTAGTGGCATCAGGTGCAACTAAAACACAAAAAGGACAGCAAGTAAAGAAGGCATTGCCGAAAACGGCACGTACAACAATTTTACGTTTTGAACCGGGACAGATTGAGTTATCTGATGTGCAAAAAGAATTGTTATTGCATGTGGCCGAACAACTGAATAGAGTGAATAATGCTAGGGTTACTCTTGTTACGGCCTCTAAAGATGATAAAAGCGCTTTATCTCGAGCATCTCACGTTAGAAACTTTTTAGAAATTTACGTTAGTGGTTCTATAGCATATTACATTCGTACGATTTCTCCTGAATATATTGTTCCCAGCGTTAATAATACTGTAAAAATTATAATTAATAGATAAAAAGTACTTGCAATTTTATTTTTTTTAGTGTATAAAATGCAAACAAGTTTTAATTTATAGAAGAAAAGGACCTAAAAAATGAAAAAAGGAATTCATCCGGATTATCACGAAATCACTGTTGTTATGACAGATGGTACAGAATATAAAACAAGATCAACATACGGTAAAGCCGGCGATATAGTTCGTTTAGATATTGACTCTTTATCTCACCCAGCTTGGACAGGTGTTCAACGCTTATTGGATACAGGTGGTCAATTGGCTAAATTTAATAAAAAATTTGCTGCTTTTAAAAAGCCAACAGCAGCTTAATTATGTATTTCATATAACTTCCTTTAAAACCTCTCTATATTAGGGAGGTTTTTCGTATTTGGCATATTTGGGGCTTCTCTGTTATTGGATGTGATAAAAAAAGAAATAGATTGACAAAAATAGCAAGATGTGTTATACTGCTCTTATCAAATAATTACTGATAGGAAAAAATGATGGAACCGGATTTTATTGCGGCAATCAGAAGTGGTCATGTGGAACACATATCTCATTTTTTGCAAAATGGGGCAGACGTTAATGGTCAAGATGAACGAAAATGGTCGCCTTTAATGCATGCCATTTGGGCTGGTAATC
>JAFXFY010000141.1 GCA_017513365.1 Alphaproteobacteria bacterium
TCGGTTGAACCGGTTGAGAAACAGCCGTGCTTGGAGCCGGTTGAGCTGTCGGTATCGGTTGTGGTTCGGCCTTTGGTGTTGTTTCCAAAGAAACACTACCGGTTTGTTGATCATTTAAATTTTGAGGCTTTTTAGAAAAAAACATAGGTATCCTTTCTGCTAAATTTTTATTCATTGTGCCATATTTTAAAACGGATTGCAAGGATATTTTATCACCCAAAAAAACGGTCGTTTTTGTGGGTGATAAAATCCACTAAAAATCAAAAGGTTGTAAATTTTTAAACTTTTTCAGACAATTTCTTGATTTATTATTAAAAAATTAACTTTTTTATGGCATTTTTTTATTATTAAAACACAAAAACATCGTCTATCACAAAAACGACCGTTTTTTGGGTGATAAATTAATAAAAAAAAGGAGAAAATATGCAATTAAAATTTGAAACTGGCCGTTCTATGGTTGAAATCATTGGTGTTTTAGCGGTTGCTGGCGTATTAAGCATTGGTGGTATTATGGGGTATTCCTATGGTATGAATAAATATCATGCCAATGAAGCCATTTATGATGTAAATATGCGTATGATTGATGTGGCCACTCATGTGATGCGAGGTGTACAAATTGACCAATTAGATTCGTCTTGGGGCGAGGCAAAAAGTGGATATGATATTGAATTATTCCACGATTCCGATTCCGAACCATCTATTATTGTTAAACAAGTACCGACAGGTGTTTGTAAAGAAATTTTAAAGTCTACACCGGATATACAAGATATTTTTGTTGGTTCCGAAAATGCAGACGGAATGGATGGCAGTTGGTATTTAGGCGACAATGAACACATTTGTGATGGCTCAGATAAAGATATGTTATTTGCTTTATCTCCGGAAATTTTAGCCGGATTTAATCCGGACGATGAAGCGTATGTTGAACCCGAAGGAACGGCAACAATACCTCCTCAATTAGAATGCTATTCTAATGCCGATTGCCGACCGGATAAACCGATTTGTGATAATGGTACGTGTGTAGAATGTACCAAAGACAGTCATTGTCCCAGTGACGAACCAAATTGTAATCCAAATACTAAATTGTGTACGGCTTGTTATGGTGAACCCAATGGGGCTCCTTGTGTGTTAGCCGGCAAAGATTACGAAGGTATGTGTTATGGAGATTCAAATTATGCATGTCTTAATTGGTGTGGTGAAACACCATTGGTTGGCAGTTGTTCGTATATGAACAATTACTGTAAAAATCAAGGCGGTCGAGCCACAATTTATCAGTTAATGTTGATTTCGGATAATCCGCTCTATTGTCAAACGCAAAAAGCGGCTGGGAATGAAGTTGTAGCTAAGTATGGTAGTAGTGTCGTATATACCTATACTGGAAAATGTCCGGATACCGAACGATATAAAGGATTATGGAGTAAATTGAGAAATGGGTGTCCAGATAGAACCGGGAGATATATCAGTAATGTTGACAGGGTTGAAGTCAATAGAAGTGGATCATTAACGGGATCTGAATGCGGTTCTGGAAACTGGTGGAGTTCTGGCGCTTGTTATGATGATGTTCAAGCCATCATTGATGCCTATGATGCAGCGAATCCAATAACGGAGTAAAGAGCCTTGACACACAAAAACCCAGAGCTAAAAACTCTGGGTTTTTTCAGGAGGTTTCACTGAACAAAAAAAAGATTAGTAGCCACAACGACCTGTTGTTGCCCAATCTTCAACATCACCACCGTCTAACACAAAAACTGTTTGACAAGTGGCGGAACCGGTTGTAGAAACTGTCGTTTTGTTGCAAGCAGAAGTCGGGGCGACATAACCACAGTCAGACACTGTATAAATGCCATGTCCCATACCTAACCAACGAGTGGACACGTTTGTTTGAGACAAATCGTAAACCATATATTTTTTGTCATGGGATTTATAAGCTCTGACTGGCAAACCCAAACGGGCGATAACTTCATCTTCACTACGTCCAATCCATGGATCCAAGTTTGTAGAAGTGGAACAAGCACCAAGCATAGCTAAAGCGGCAACTGTTAAAACGATTTTTTTCATAGTATCTCCTTTTATAAAAGTTAACAGATGGTTAATTTGTATCATCATTTTAACCGAAAGTCAATATTTTTTTTCAACTTTTTTATTTGTTGGACTGAAAAATGGTGAAAAAATGTTGCAAAATATATGCAACATATTGAAAAAATACGATATTAATTTTAACAGAAAATTTCTGATTTTAATTGTTGACGCAAGGTATCTAACGGTAATAAGTCATCATTTTTCTTACGTTCAAAGTGCCAAAAAGTCCATCCGTTGCAACTGGCAAGTCCGGCTACTTTTGCCCCCATTTGGTGAATAGAACCATGATCAGAGCCTAAATAAATAGACCCATCGGCTTTTACAGTTGCACAATACCGGCGTTTAATATCAAATAATTTGGTTCCTGGTTTGATTAAGCCATGCTCAATAACTGACCCAAAAGGAATACGAGGCTCGGCTTTTTTATTAACTGGCTCCAATGCTGTATCATCGGCAATTTGAGTAATGGCATCAAGGCGTTTTTGGGCATATTTAATATAATTTTCATCACGTTCAATACCAATGTAATGACGCCCTAATTTTTTGGCAACGGCTCCGGTTGTTCCCGTTCCGAAAAACGGATCTAAAATGACATCACCTGGATTAGTGCTGGCTAAAATAATACGATACAACAATGCTTCCGGTTTTTGAGTGGTATGAACTTTTTTTCCCGCTTCATCTTTCAATCGTTCTGATCCCAAGCAAATCGGTACATGCCAATCTGACCGCATTTGCAATCCGTCATTAAAATTTTTCATGCTGTCATAATTGAATGTATATTTTGATTTTTCTGACTTAGCACACCAAATCAGTGTTTCATGCGCATTTGTAAAACGAGTGCCTCTGAAATTCGGCATAGGATTGGTTTTGACCCAAACGATATCATTTAAAATCCAAAATCCTAAATCTTGAATTTTGGCGCCGACTCTGAAAATATTATGATATGAGCCAATCACCCACATTGTGCCATTTTCTTTGAGGATTCGGCGAGCTTGGTTCATCCATTCAATCGTAAAATCATCATAGGCTGCAAAATCCGAAAATTTATCCCATGCATCATTAACGGCATCAACTTTTGTATTATCCGGACGATGTAAATCTCCGCCCAGTTGCATATTATAGGGCGGATCGGCGAAAATGACATCAATACTGTTATCGGGCAATTTTTTCATTTGCTCAATGCTATCGCCATGCATAATAAAGTTTGTTTTCATTTTGCCACTCCTTGACTGTTAAAGTCACTTTAGCAAACAAATAGTCAAAATTAAGTTAACAAAATGATATTTTATGCACTTTTTAATCTATGATTTCATTTTTATACAGGCCATAAAACATATTTTTGGCCATCCACCCTTTGGCGGGTCCAAAATCTAACAGACAATAATCCGAACTTTTTGGACATTTTAAAATCCGACCGATTGTCCCTTTTTGAGCAATTGCCACGGTCTTACCATCTACCCGAGGTGCATTAGACAGAGGACCTTCCTCTAATACCAAAGCATGACGAACGCCGGAAATTTGAGTGCGATGAACCCAACCGGTTGTGCCGTCTATTTCACGAATTTGTCGCCACAATTCGTATTCATCAATGACTTCAACGGGGTATCCTTTTTCTTGATAAACCCACATAATCGGATATCGGTTGCCGGGGCCAGTGCGTAAATTGACTTGATTATGACGCAATGATACAAAACGAGGAACGGGAACACTTTCCACCGCCCATGCCGAAACGGCAAAATAAAATAATCCAAGTAAAGTACATACGATATACTTTATCACTTGGCGGTCCTTTCTCGAATAGATACTTTGACCCGTTTTGGATTATCTTGTTGAACGTTTGCTTGAGACTCTTCTTCAATGTGTTCTACATGCACTTCGGTTAAATTTTTTGGGCGTGTATTTAAATCGGTTTCAATTTCTTGCCATGCTGTTTGAACAACCGGTACCAACAGCATTTGAGCAATTTGCATTCCACGGCGTAAAATGAAAGGTTCCCCGCTTTCGTTTCTAAGCAACACAAATAAAGGTTCTCTATCGGCCGGATGAATAATACTGGGCGCATCTACAACGATAATGCCGTTTTTTAAAGCCATATCCCGATTACTGACGATTTGTCCGCATAATCCATCGGGTAGGGCAACGGCAAATCCGGTTGGAACACGAACTCGCTCACGTGGGCCGATTTTGACTGGCGCAGAAACAGCAGCCATTAGATTAAGACCAACATGGTGTTTAGAAGTGTATGCCGGTAATGGAAAATCCATCCCGTCTGCCGTTCTGACAATATGAATTTTTGGTGTCATCATGACTGATTTATGCCCTCTTTTACGTCATAGTGGCAAAAAATATGATAAAAGTCAAGGGGATTTTTTGTTTGACAATACCTCTTATTCATCTTATGTTAGAAATATGAAAATAATATATACTTTGATGATAGGAATAGGTCTTATAATGCCGGCATTTTCCGGTTGTGCCGATACTCAGACATTTTTTTTAGCCCCTCAAAAACAAGCCATAGAAACAAAACAAAGTATTTCCTTTATGGGGGATACATATACGTTTGAGTATGGTGATGAAATTCAAAACGAATATTTTACAAATGGTGAAACGATAGATGGTTTCAGCTCGTTAATTGCCGTTCATATTTTTAAAAATCATACAGACCCATTGTTTGTTGCTCAAGGATTTTATGATAAATTGTTGGCAGATAATCAAGCTGCTCGTTTAGCTATTCACCGTTTTTCAAAAGAACCAACATTAATATTTATATTAACATCCGCCCAAGGATTTGAATTGAATTTGTGGCGTTTTTATCGCAATCCGAACCGCGATGAAGTTATCGGTATGCAATATTTAAAAACATTTAAAACGCCACAGACCCAAGCCGAAAAAGACAGATTAAAAAGCCTCATTCAGATAATATCCGAACAATTCGCCATTTTACCTAAAATGCCCTTTATTCGTTAAGATACAGGAAAAATGGCTTTTTTGTTTTATTAACCATTCGTTAGTAAAAAAGTTCTTGCAATTTACAAAAAAGTGTGTAAGAGTACTTTTTGAAAGTGGCAATGGTGCCATTTTCTGGGCGTCGAAACCCATTTAAAAAGCAGTCGTGTGCACACGACTTAAAACAAAAAGCGCTGACTGAAGTCCTGCGGATAACGCATATGAAGGGGCGGATGTCGGTGAATAAGACCTCGGTGTCAAATAAGCCGAGCCATCTGCTTTTTATGGTTTTCGAACATCCGCCCACCAATGTGGGTTTTTTTAATATGTTATAACAAATAAAGAAAGGATGTTTAAACATGAAAAAATTAGAATCTGGTCGTTCAATGGTTGAAATGTTGGGTGTATTGGCTATTATTGGCGTACTCTCCATCGGTGGTATCGCTGGGTACTCTATGGCCATGAACCGTTATCGTGCCAACGAAGTATTGAATGCCGCTCAAATGTTGTCTGTTGTAGCTCAATCTTCAGTGAATAAAACTGGTGATATGACTGAAACTTTGGAAAGCTTAGGTATTACTGGTGCTGATGACAATACGATTCATAATTGTACATTGAGTGCCGATTATGGTTCTCCGGCAGTTGAAGTTACAGGTGACAATTGTGATTTAACAACAATTGCCAATATCACAGGTAAAACGCATACGACACATATCATTAATGCGAATGGTCAATTAGGTGATCCCGCTGCAAACTAACCCCATAACCTAAACCACATTTTGCCTTTTTATCGGTTTTTGGCTGTGGTTTAGACGGAGCAACCCAAAAAACAAAAACCGATACCTCTTGTGCCAATGCTTAATTTTTTTTCTTGATTTAATTTTGTCGTAAGCGTTGGCACCTTTTTTATATCCAAAGAATAGTCAGCTAGTGTCATTAAAAATTAATAAAATAGAGTATAAAAAATTATTTTTCCTCTTGCATTTATTTTTGTGACGTGCTTAAATGACACCGCTAACGATATTTTTTAATACTTAATATGGAGAAAAGTTATGAATTCTAAACCAGCTCATACACATACAAAAGACGAAGCTTGCAAATGTGGTGAAAATTGCACTTGCTGTACGTCTTCTTGTTTTTCTAAATACTTAACACCGGCTGCTATCTTGGCAAGTGCTATTTTGATTTCCGGTTCTATTTTATCCACGGTATCTAATAAACCATGTGATAAAATGGCTCATCAAATGAGAGGTCCGTCACAGGCTCAACAAGAAATAGTTATCAGAGACTACATTACAAAAAATCCGACTGTCATTATCAATGCATTGGATAAACATTATCAAGCTGAACAAGCTAAAGCTAAAAATGCTCAACCAGCTCCGCAAACTGAAGCTGATAAAGCTTTGGTTGATGAAATTTTAGCCGATAAAACGAACCATGTTTTGGGTAATCCGAACGGTAAATTTGTTATCATTGAGTTCTTTGACTATCAATGTGGTTGGTGTAAAAAAACAAACAAAGAAATTTCTGCCGTGTTAAAAGATGCTCCAAACATTCGTTGGGTATTAATGGATACGCCAATTTTTGGTGAAGCCAGTGAACAAATCGCTCGTTTTGCTATGGCTGCCGGTAAACAAGGTAAATTTAAAGAATACCATGAAGCTATCGGTAATGCAAAAGGCAAATTGGACAAAGACGCTTTGATTAAATTGGGTAAAGATTTGAAACTCAACACAAAACGTTTGGCTGCTGATGCCGAAAGTCAACAAGTAAAAGATAAATTGGCTAACAATCAAAAATATGCTCGTCAATTGAACATCAATGGTGTTCCAATGTTGATTGTTGATGGTAAAATCAATCCGGGTGCTTTAATCGGTGATAGATTAGCTGCCGCTGTAGAAGCTTCCAAAGCCAAAAAATAATCCTTTAAACGGATAAAAAAATTAAGACAGAGAGGTATTTCCTCTCTGTTTTTATATATTGCATTTTGATTGGAAAGGCCGTACAATACATTCGTTATGAAAAAAACGGTTGTCATTTTATGTGGTTTAATGTTGGCTGCTTGTAATTCTTACAAAGTACCGATGGTTCCGACGTATCAACAAATTCCGGTTATACAAGTCAAAAAAGATGATACACTATATTCTTTAGCCCGTCGGTATGATACAACCGTACAAGAATTGGCCGAAAAAAATAATATTGACGATCCAACTGCTTTGAAAATTGGGCAAGATTTACGATTGCCCAAAGCGGTGCGAGTGGCCTCGTATGAATTAGAAAAACGACAAACGATTCAAAGTGAGGTAAAAAAGATATCTTCAAAAACGAAAACGGCAAATAAAAAAACGAAATTAACCACGTCTTCCAAACAATCACTACAAAAAAATGCACAAGCATCTGTAAAAACGAAAAAAACATACCCTAAGCCAACGCAAAAAATGAAAAAATTGGATAAGCCTTTTGTGGCTACCGGAAAAGTCAATTTTGCTTGGCCGGTAAAGGGCAAGGTGATTTCTTCGTTCGGTTCTAAAGGTGGTGGCGTTAAAAATGACGGTATTAATATCGCAGCCAAAAAAGGAACGCCGATTAAATCTGCCGAAGCCGGTATTGTGGTTTATGCCGGTAATGAATTAAAGGGATATGGCAATTTATTGCTTATCCGTCATGAAAAAAACTTTATGAGCGCTTATGCTCATGCGGATAAGTTGTTGGTAAAAACTGGTGATGTTGTGGCCAAAGGAGATAAAATTGCCACAGTTGGAACGACGGGAAATGTAAAACAACCTCAATTACATTTTGAAATTCGTAAAAAAACAAAATCCGTAGATCCAAAAAAATATTTACAATGACATTATCGTGTGATACAATGCCCATATAATTATGAATTAACCTGAAGGGGGTCAAATGCCATCTAAATTTATTTTAACCATTTTGGGAACAACTTTTTTTGCCGGTTCTGTATGTGCGGGATTGCCTGAAGCTATTCGGTCGTATGAAGCCGGTCTGTATGCAGATGCCTTGTCCGAATTTACGTATTTAGCCGATGAACAAGATGCAACGGCTTTGTATTACTTAGGGCAAATGTACGAAAATGGACAAGGGGTTGAAAAAGATACCACTAAGGCTACCGAATATTATCAAAAAGCCGATGCTTTGGGTAATATGCAAGCGTCCGTTCAATTGGCTAAAACCGTTTTTTATGATGACACAATTGAAAATAATAAAGAAATTGGGTTAGAATATTTGAAAAAAACGGCCTATAACGGCAGTGCTGATGCTTTATATGAATTGGGTGAAATTTATCATACCGGGAATGGGGTGGATAAAGATTATTCTTATGCTTTTGGTTATTATTTAATGGCCTCAATGAAAGGGGAAAAACGGGCTCAACATAAATTGGCTCTTTCTTATATTAATGGGCGAGGTACACCACAAGATTTTGCCAATGGGATTAAATGGTTGGCTCGTTCGGCTAACCAAGGCTATGTTTTGGCTCAAAAAGAATTGGCCGATTATCAATCTTCGGATAGCAGATTGTTGAATTTGCCGGATGCCTATGCTTGGTATAGTATTATTGCGGCCTATAACTCTGATGATATTGGAACCGAGGCTGCTAGCCGTCGTGATGAAATTGCCCAAAAAATTTCAAAACAACAAGATGTGTTGTTAAAAAAACAATTGGCGGCTCGTAATTGGCGTCCGATTACGCCGGAACAATCGGTATCTAAAGAGGATTTATTAAATACACCTATGCCGATTATCCCCGGTTTTAATGATTCGGTTACGGTTCAAAAAAGATTGTCCGGTGGGGCTGTATTGTATGCTGATGGGGCTAAATACGGTATTACGCCCGTTATGTTGGAAACAGCCGTTCAAACAAAGGATATGACGCAATTAACTAAAACAATTGAAGATGCCGTTAAAAATGGTCATATCGGGGCCTATGCTTATTTGGGTGATTTGTTCCACACTCGTTTTAACGATGATACCAGTGCCTTTACATGGTATTTAAAGGGGGCAAAGCAAGGAGATGCCTATGCTAAGTATCAATTGGCGAATTTGTATTGTGAAGGGCGTGGTGTTGAAGCTCCAAATGTTGTAGAATGCTACAAGTGGTTGGTATCTGCCACCAATACAGAGGATGAAACTTTGGGGGCGACAATTGCTCAGGCTATGCGTGATGTGGAAAGTCAAGCAACTCCTGAGGAAATTGAAGCTGGTAAAACAGCTGCAGCTCAAATGGCTGAAGAGGTAAAGAAAGAAGCACCTAAGCAAAATAAAGATAGCGGTGGATTTAATTTCTTCTAATTTAGATTAAGACATTTTAAGAAAATACCTTACTGATTATCGGTAAGGTATTTTTTATATTAATACTTTCGTATAGTTGGCTTGACTAAAGTCAATAGAATGCCAATATATAGGATGGTAATGCCCGTTGACATAATCGGGCAAGATAATCATCATATAATTGAACGCTTTTCCCTCAAACGGTCAAATATTTTTTGTATAAGAGGAGAAAAGTATGCCGGCTGTATCCGTCATTATACCTGTTTATAACGTGCAGAAGTATTTAAACAGATGTTTAGACAGTGTCTTATTCCAACGATTTCAAGATATTGAAATTATTTGTGTTAATGATGGCTCAATAGATGAGTGTGAACGTATTTTAGCCATTTATGCTAAAGAACATAAACACATTAAAGTTATTTCCGGTGAAAATAGAGGGTTATCTGGTGCCAGAAATATCGGATTGGCACAAGCAACGGGAGAATGTATTTTTTTCTTAGATGCTGATGATGCCATTCATCCGGACTGTTTAGATATTTTATGGACTGTGTTAAATGATAGTGGGGCCGATATGGTTCATTGTCAATTTGAAAAAACAGACGGATTATCCAGACGATATCAAGATATTGAAACAGATAAAATAACATACCGTTTAATACCATCTTATTGTTTTTCCGGTAAGAAAAATATGGGATTTAATGTATGGTCTAATTTATATAAACGATCATTATTAGAGGGAATTCAATTTATTGATGGTATTCATTTTGAAGATGTCCCTTTTTTATTGACTGTATTGGCAAGACATCCAAAAATAGCCTCTGTAGATGAAAAATTATATTTTTATACCATCAATGAAAACTCCATTTCTCATAAACGAGCTAATCCACAACAAATTAGAGATTATCATACGGGATTAAATTACATTTATCATGTTTATAATCAAGCGGGGTTATTATCTGAATTAGAACGGTTAAAACGTACCTTTATTCCCGTTATTTTAAAACAACAGCTGGGACGTTGCCAAAGGGCAGACAAAACGATTCAATCAGAGATGTATCGGGCATTTGCTACAGAATTGAAAGATTTGAAAACCAAAGGATTACTTGGGTGGAAAGGTCATAAACTACACCGGTATTTTACATATCGGTGGTTGATTATGCCTGAAGAAAGGGAAAATCATACCTCTGTATGATTTTTCCATGACAGAGTTATCTAAATATAATATGCTTTGTAAAAAATATTTTGATAGTTCTTTTAAGCAAACAGCCATTTAATTTTCTGGGTATTTAAACGGTTGTTTGATTGTATACTGGTGTATAAGCTTGTCTTTTCTTCTAAAACACATATTTTGTTTTATTGGGTTAGGATATGGAGATATTGTACTGTTATTGAATTTTTTTAACAATTTAAAAAACGTATTCAATCGGAACGTGTGATTTGTGTCTAAGACAGAAGGCAAATTAAAATTGTCTTGACAAAAATGGTGAAAAAAGATAACATAACTATATGCAAATATTTAAAAGTTTTAAAAATACCTATCTGTTTCAAAATTATTCTAAAATTTATCCGTATGTTCGCCCATACTTAGGGCGTGCTATTTTGGCAATTTTGGTGACGTTGCCTTTGGGGGCAATGGATGCCGTCATTGCATGGGTTTTAAAACCCTATATGGATATTGTTATGATTGAAAAAAGTGCTAAAGCGACTTCTTTTTTGCCCCTATTGATTATTATTTTCAGTTTGGCACAAAGTTCGTTAAATTATGCGGCGACCTATTTAAATACGTGGGTTGGTAATAAAATTACCATGGATTTAAAAAAGGATTTGTTTAAAAAAATGATGCGGTGTGATGCTTCATTTTTTGATAAAACAACTTCTGGTGATGTGATGTTCCGTTTTAACCAAGATGCTGATATGGCTTGTAGCGGATTATTGAGTAATTTAAAATTATTTACGACTCGTTTATTTTCATCAATTTCATTAATTTTTGTGTTGATTTATAATTCGTGGCAATTATCCATTATCGCTATTACAGTTTTGTTTGGGGCATTGTATCCATTAACAAAGGTACGTAAAAAAATTAAAGGGATTATGGATAAAACGGTGTTTTCCGGCGCTCGTGTGATGACACATTATAATGAAGCGTTTAGTGGCAATCGGGTTGTGTCCTCTTTTAATTTGTATGAATATCAATCTAATCGTTTTAATGAAACGTTACGAGCCGTTTTCAAATTAGGTATGAACATGACCAAAAAAACGGGCATGTTGACACCAATGATGCATTTTGTTGTGTCTATCGGGATTGCGGGTGTGATTTGGCTGGGTAGTTATTTAATTACAACCAATCAATTAACGCCTGGTGGGTTTGTATCGTTTATTACGGCTTTGTTAATGTTATATCATCCGATTAAATCCATTGGGACAAATTATACCAGTGTGCAAATGTCATTTTTGGCCATTGAACGTGTTTTTGAACGATTGAATGCTGTTCCTGATATTTGTAGTAAACACAATGCTGTTAAAATCAACGGCATTAAATCGGGGGTAGAATTTGACAATGTTTGTTTTGAATATGAAAAAGGTCGTCCGGTTTTACAAGATGTTTCATTAACGGTTAAAAAAGGTCAAACAGTTGCTTTCGTCGGTAATTCCGGTGGCGGAAAAAGTACGTTGGTGAATTTGTTGCCTCGTTTTTATGATGTGAAATCCGGTGCCGTTAAAATAGACGGGCAAGATGTGCGGGATATTGATATAGATTCCTTAAGAGATCAAATTGCCATTGTGTTTCAAGATAATGTTTTGTTTGCCGGTACCATTCGTGACAATATTATGTTGGGTAAAGCAACGGCAACTCAACAAGAAATTGACCGAGCCGTTCATAATGCCTGTTTAGATGAATTTATCGCATCGTTACCAAATGGGTTAGATACCGAAATTGGTGAACGAGGGACTAAATTGTCCGGTGGGCAAAAGCAACGTGTAGCAATTGCTCGGGCTTTTCTAAAAAATGCGCCGATGGTCATTTTAGATGAAGCCACTTCGGCATTGGATAATAAATCGGAAGAAATTGTTCAGCAAGCTATTTATAATTTGATGGAAGACAGGACAGTTTTTGTGATTGCACACCGATTGTCTACGGTCAAAAATGCAGATAAAATCGTTGTGATAGATCATGGTGTCGTGCAAGAAACCGGAACCCATGAAGAGTTGTTGAATAAACAAAATTCTTTATATGCTTCGTTGTATAATACTCAAATAAAATAGTGGGATAAAAGGAGAGATAAAATGAAAAAAATGTTAAATTATATTGCTAACGGCAAAGGAATTGGTCTGAAATATTTTACGTTATTTTCAATTTTAGTTTGTATTTTATGTTGGTTTATTTTTTCTTCCGTTGTTATGAAAAATACACAAACGAATGAACATCTGAATCAGTTTTTCAGTAAAGTGCCAACCTTGGAAATTGCTGATGGTCGTTTGATTGAACCGAAAAATACCTATTTATCTATCCCGATTGTAGAAGGGTATAGTGATGAATTAATCATTAATACGGTTCCCGAAATACCGGTTAATTTAAATTTTGCGTCGGGTATTTATTTATCGTCTGATGCGGTGTATTTTAAGGTACCGGCTTTAGCTAATGATATTCAAGTTATTCAGTGGTCCGAAGTTGGTAATCGCGTCATTGATCGTGCCGCTTTAGAAAATGGATTGCAGGGGATTATCGGTATTTTTTCTACTTTATTAGCACTGATTTTCTGTTGTATTTTATGGGCCGGATATGTGTTGATACAAATTACGACAAAGTTGTTCTTTTGGGTTTTGGGATATCATACGGGTAAAGGGCAAACGGGTCGTGCTGCAACAGTGTCTTGGATAGGGGTTTTAAGTGTCAACTTCTTATTGTTATTTGCTTCTTTGCAGCTCAGTATCCCTGTGATATTTATCATGGCAATTGTATTAGCGTTGGCTTTAGTCTTTAAGTCCCCGAAACAAGAGCAACAATCAGTATCCGGTCATTCATTCTTTGATACAGTACCGGTATCAGAAAAAGAGGTAGAAACACCGGTACAAACACCGGATAAGCCTGTAAAAGTGGCGAGTAAAAAGAAAAATTTAAAGTTGGCGGAAAAACCACGCAGAGAGCCGACTAAAAAAGTTAAAAAATAACATAAATGCCCATCATTTCGGTGGGCATTTTTTTTAACTTGCAAAATAATCTAATTGCCACGACAAACGGCAATATACGCATGATGATTATGTCTTCTTGTTTTTGCTTCTTTAGACAAACCACTGGTAATATCGACCATATATGCCGTTGTGCTGTTGACTTGTGTTGCTGTCCAAACGCCTCTTGGATTAGACGCATTAATAAAACCTTTATTTTTTAATTCATTCATCAAGTTTGAGGGACCATTTGCGGTTGAATCCCATAGTTCATCTGTTGTTGGTAATCTTTTGCCTAACAGACCGCAAATTTTGTTTGCTTGATACCAATTGGGAGTATGTTGCATATTAAACATCCATGCCCAAATAGAACACCACTCTTCCCCATCAATTTCGGCACATTTACGAATACCATACTTTAAACACTCCTCTTTGTTACTTTCTGAACTATATAAGCACGATGTTTCAAAATCACATTCTGTATCACCACATGTTTCAGGTATTCCATAATAAAAAGTCATATCATTATCATCATTACATGCCGTGCTATCTCCAACAGCGACAGAATTAATGCTGATTTGGGTAATAGATGTATCCGCCCCTTCTATAATCATTTCGCATACATACTTAGGTACACCTAACAGGCTCATGTCTACAGCATCATGTCCGGCAACATATCCGTAATCTCCCCATTCATACCCAACCGTGGAATGGGTTCCCCATTGGTCTAAATTTAACTCTTGTCCGTTTTCTTTTTGTGTAAGTAAATCAATACTGCGCAAATTGATGTCATTTATGGTGGTATTCGCTCGGTATTTATCCATGCCGTAGGAATATCCGGCAATTCCACCGATACTTAACACACCGATAATAGCGAGTGTTCCCAGCATTTCAACCATAGAACGACCGGATTCAGACATTCTGCTGTCATTCTTGTGCGTAGCGTTAGCGAAGACACGAGAATCCAGTATATTGATTTCTTCTTGTTTAATATTCATAGCCATATGCTTCCCTTCCTTTGTTATTAATAACTAAAACGAAAACCACGCTTTTATAAAAAGTGTGGCTGGAAGTTGAAGACTATTGAAGAGAATAGTGTGGCATATTCGGCATTTCTGCCTATTTTGCCGCCCTCCAGCCAACGCTGGAAAGCGTATATTTTTCGTCCGCTATCGGACGCTCTTCAAAGAGGTCTTCATACCTCAGGGCAGAATAACTGCCCTGCATATAACATATCAAATATTACACTGTAATGCAATACTTTTGTGATGCAAAAAAATGATGTTATTTATAAAAAAAGTTCTAAGCTCGTTCAATCAAGCACGCATCGCCGTATGAAAAGAATCTGTAATTATGTTGTATGGCATAGGCATAGGCCGTTTTCATCGCTTCAATACCGGCAAAGGCACAGACCAACATAAATAACGTAGAACCGGATAAATGAAAATTGGTGAACATGACATCAATAAATTTAAACCGGTATCCTGGGGTAATAAAAATAGAAGTTTCACCCGCAAACGGATGTAAAATACCCTTTTCATCAGCAGCCGATTCCAATAATCTGAGGGATGTCGTGCCAACGGATATAATACGACGCCCTTCACGTTTTGCCTGATTTAAACGCTCAGCCACATCTGGGGTGATAACCCCAAATTCAGCGTGCATTTTATGGTCATCCGTATCATCCACTTTAACGGGTAAAAAAGTACCACCGCCAACGTGCAGAGTAATAAATTCTCTGGAAACACCCTTTTTATCCAATCTGTCAAATAACTGTGGTGTAAAATGCAATCCGGCTGTCGGAGCCGCTACAGCCCCCTCATGGCACGCATAAATGGTTTGATAGTCGGCCTTGTCCGATTCTTTTCCGCCACGTAAGCGTTTAATATAAGGGGGCAAAGGCATTGTCCCGACTTCATGTAAAGCCGTCATTAAATCAGCCCCACTTTTGTTAAAATGCAATACCACTGGTCCTGTATCCATTTTGTGCATAACGGTGGCATTAAAATCATCGGCCAAAAAAGTAATGATATCACCTTGTTTGAGGCGACGCGAATTTTTAATCAGTGTTTCCCAATCGGATAAGTTTAATTGTTTAAACAGCGTGATTTCAATGTTGGCTTCGCCTCGTTTGCCGTATAATCTGGCAGGAATGACTTTGGTATCATTAAAAACCAACACATCTGTCGGGCGTAAGATTTTATCCAAATCGGCAACGGTTAAATCCGTTAAAGTCGGTTGATTATCGCATACCCGAATATGTAATAATTTAGACGAATCTCTGGGATTTGCCGGCGCATTTGCAATATGACTTTCGGGTAAATCAAATGTAAAAATATCTGTTTTCATACGGTCTCCCCACTATGCCGGACGACATACGATAAGGCCGGATACATTTTTCATTTTTTGGCAATAATCGGCAATGGTGCCTTCGTGCATAACCACTTTCCCAAGCAGTGAGGAGGCATGAATAAACGTCATCCCAGCTTTTGTTTTATGAGCAATCCCGACATGTGCTGTATCTAATCCAATAGCATTAGTGGTAAAAAACACAATATCACCGTCTTTAATTTTTTTGATAGCTCGGTCAAAACGATAAGGCGGAATCATGAAAAACGGATGAGCTGACAAGATTTTTTCCGTATGTGCCATTTTCTTAATATGACCCCCAACCAATCTGGGATACAACATCGTATGAGTTGTCATAAAGTTAATTTCTTTAGTGGTTTCAATTCCTTTTAAATCGGCGGTAATGTTTTTTAAGATTCCCTTTTGTTCATTATCGTGAATCCAATCCAAGGCATAGTGTAATCTGGATGAAAAACCGTCTTTTTTGCCACCCCGATAGCGAATGTATTCCAATGTTTCGGCAACGCTTTTACGTTTCTTTTTGGCATAAACCATAGCCAGACACATTTCAACCAATGTCATACAATCAAACACATCTGTGCGAAAGACAAGACGTTCCACGGCTCCGGTATCCAACGTACCGCCTTGATAGGGGGTATCAATAAAAGTCATAGCGGTTTGATCTAAAGCACTCATTATTTATCATCTCCGATTTTTAAAGCATTAATAAAGGCTGTTTGTGGAATTTCTACATTACCGAATTGACGCATACGGCGTTTCCCTTCTTTTTGTTTTTCCAACAATTTGCGTTTACGAGTAATATCACCGCCATAACATTTAGCCGTCACATCCTTACGGAAAGCGGAAATATCTTCACGGGCAATAATTTTACCGCCGATACTGGCTTGAATTGGGATTTTAAATTGATGTCTGGGGATGAGGTCTTTTAATCGTTCACAAATTTGACGGCCTCGGCGTTCGGCTTGACTGCGGTGTGCCAAGAATGCCAAAGCATCAACCGGTTCTCCGTGTACCATAATGGTAACACGAACTAAGTCACTGGCTTCATATCCGACGACATCATAATCAAAGCTGGCATATCCACGAGAAATGGATTTTAATCGGTCATAAAAATCGAATACAATTTCATTAAGCGGTAAATGGTACACAACCATAGCCCGATTGCCGACATAAGTTAATTCTTTTTGAACACCACGGCGTTCTGTACATAACTGTAAAATACCGCCTAAATACTCATCCGGTATCATGATGGTCGCCTTAACCCAAGGTTCTTCAATCGTTTTGATACTGGTAACATCCGGCATATCGGCAGGGTTATGCAATTCCACCATTGTCCCGTTCGTTAAATGCATTTTATAGGCCACAGACGGTGCCGTTGTAATCAAATCCAAATTAAATTCTCGGGACAGTCGTTCTTGGATAATTTCCATGTGAAGTAATCCCAAAAATCCGCAACGGAAACCCTGTCCAAGCGCCATGGACTTATCGGGTGTAAACACGAAGCTGGCATCATTGAGTTGCAATTTGGCGAGTGCCTCTTTTAATGCTTCATAATCACTGGCATCAACCGGGAATAACGAACAAAACACCACAGGTAAACTCGGTTTAAAGCCTGGTAATGGTTCGGCTGTCGGTTTTTTTGCGTCTGTTAAGGTATCTCCAACTTTTGTTTCGCCAATGGATTTAATGTTGGCGATAATAAAGCCCAGTTCGCCGGCTTTTAATTCATTTGTATCCACCATTTTAGGGGTAAAATAACCGACACGGTCAATTTTGTGTGTTGTGCCGGCACGCATCATACGCATTTCCATACCTTTTTTCAAAACGCCGTCCATAATGCGAACTAAAACGATAATGCCTAAATATGGATCAAACCAAGAATCCACCAACATGGCTTTCAGCGGAGCATTGACATCACCGGTTGGTGCTGGCAAGCGATTAACGATTGTTTCCAGTACCTCATCAATACCGATACCGGTTTTAGCGGAAATAAGTGGAGAATCCGACGCATCAATACCAATCACATCTTCAATTTGAGCCTTAACTCTGTCCGGTTCTGCGGCAGGTAAATCAATTTTGTTGATGACAGGGACAATTTCATGATCGGCTTCTAGAGCTTTATACACATTCGCCAATGTTTGAGCCTCAACCCCTTGTGAGGCATCTACAACCAATAATGACCCTTCACAAGCGGCTAAAGATCGGCTGACTTCGTATCCAAAGTCCACATGCCCCGGCGTGTCAATTAAATTGAGAATATAATCTTGTCCATCTTTTGCATGGTAATTCAACCGAACGGTTTGGGCTTTAATCGTAATGCCTCGTTCCCGTTCAATATCCATATTATCAAGCAGTTGTTCTTTCATTTCACGATCTGTAATGGCACCACACAGTTGAATTAAGCGGTCTGCGAGTGTGGATTTACCGTGGTCAATATGTGCCACGATTGAAAAATTACGAATGTGGTTTAAATCTGTCATGCTTATTCCTTATGCTTTATTTTTGGGCGTATCATACATGAAATATATAAAAAAATCAAGTGTTGATTAAAAAATGCTTGTAAGGCATAAAAAAGATTGCAAAAGACAAAAAAAATAGGTATGATACCGCTATCTTCAATCAAACATAAGGAGTATATAATGAAGAATATTGGTGAATTAATGAAAAAAGCACAACAAGTGCAAACTCAAATGGCCGCTTTGCAAACAAAAATGGAACATTTGGAATTTACAGGCGAATCTGCTTCCGGTGCCGTTAAAATTACAATGACCGGTAAAGGTGTTGCCACATCTGTTAAATTAAATCCGTCCGTTGTGGATAAAGATGATGTTGAAACATTGGAAGATTTATTGTTGGTCGCTATTAATGATTCTAAAGGTAAATCCGAAGACTTTTTAAATTCTGAAATGGAAAAAATGCAAGCGTCCTTGGGCCTTCCAAAAGATTTCAAAATGCCCTTTTAAAAATCCGTTTTAAAGGGTAATTAACGGCGGGGATAACTCGCTTATGTATGTTAAAATACATGTCGCTTGTTATTCCCTTGTTTCTTTCCTCTTTAAAACGAATTTTTTCCTCTTTTTTTAGGAAAAGTACATAGGGTAATTAACGGCGGGGATAACTCGCTTATGTATGTCAATACATGTCGCTTGTTATTCCCTTGTTTCTTTCCTCTTTAAAACGAATTTTTGCTTTTTTTGAGAAAGAGTATATAGGGCAAAAAAGCCCTTTTTTTTAAGGATAACAATGTCATCATCAGAAATTGAACAAGCTATTGCTTTATTATCTAAGTTGCCAACTTTGGGACCTCGGTCAGCCAGACGGGCGATTTTATTTTTGCTGACAAAAAAACAGACGCATTTTGCACCATTGATTGATGCACTTAAAAATGTACACGATAACATCAAAACGTGTCCGGAATGTGGCAATATGGATACGGCTCAGCCTTGTGCAATTTGTTCTGATACTTCGCGTCAAAAATCGCTGGTGTGCGTGGTGCAAGATGTGGCTGATTTATGGGCATTGGAACGGGCAGGTGCTTTTAAAGGCGTTTATCATGTTTTAGGCGGTGTTTTGTCTGCTTTAGATGGTATTGGTCCGGATGAGTTAGAGATTGATTCGTTGGTTCGCAAAGTTGAAACCGGAGCTGTATCCGAAGTGATTTTGGCTTTGCCTGCAACGGTTGAAGGTCAAACGACAGCCCATTACATTTCTGACAGATTGGCTGATAGTGATGTCAAAATTTCGGCATTATCCCGTGGCGTGCCGGTCGGAGGTGAGTTGGATTATCTGGATGATGGTACATTACAAATGGCCTTTAAGGCTCGCCGAGAAGTTTAAAACTTTTTATAAATGATTTTGTTTTTTTCTTGCACTTTAATCAAAAATATGTTAATCTTTTGAAAGAATAATTCAGGAGTCTTTATGGAACGGTTGAAAAGTGCGTTAAATGCTTTGGAAGGTTCTGTCATTAAGTTGGAGGCGGCCATTCATCAAGCAAAGAAAAAACAAATAAATGCCGATGAAAAAATAGCAGAGCTGAAAACTGTGATAAAAACGACTTATGAACGTTTGGATAAGGCGGTGTCCGATTATAAAAAAGGGGGCGTGTAATGGCTATTGTTTCCTTAAAAATCGGTGGTCGTTTTTATAAATTTTCCTGTAATGATGGGCAAGAAGCTCATATGCGAGAACTGGCCGATGGGTTGGATAAAAAGGCTGAACAACTTTTGAAAAGTATCGGTTTTATGCAAGAGGGGCAATTGCTGGCGATGATATGCTTGTTGCTTGCCGAAGAAAAGGCTCAATTGCAAAAGAATGTTGAAAATGTCAATGGTATTTCGACTGAAACGCAAGATGAATTGGTCAGAGCAATAACGAATTTGGCCGTCAAAATTGATGTGTTGGCCGATGGCTTAGAACAAAAATAGGTTTTTTATGAAAATATTGTTTTGTGGTGATGTGGTGGGTAAATCCGGCCGAAAAATGGTTTTAAACTTAGTACCGGCTTTGCGAGAAAAAATGAATTTAGATGCCGTTATTGTGAATGGTGAAAATGCCGCTCATGGATTTGGATTAACGCCGAAAATGTATGACGAGTTTTTGGCTCATGGGGCTGATGTGATTACACTTGGCAATCATTCGTTTGATAAAAAGGAAATTTTTACCATTTTGGATTCGGCCGATTCGTTGGTTAGACCACTCAATTATCCGGATGGAACAGCGGGTTTCGGATATTGCATTAAACGTTTGGTAAACGGAAAACGTTTGGCTGTAGTACAGTTGGTTGGCAAATTGTTTATGCGTCAATATAATGATCCGTTTGAAACAATGGATAAATGGATAGAGGCTCATCGGGGTGAATACGATATTTTGGTGGTTGATTATCATGCCGAAGCCACGGCCGAAAAAGTCGCATTCGGATGGAAAATGAATGGGATTGCCACATTGGTGGTTGGGACACATACCCACATCCCGACGGCGGACGCTCATGTACTGGATGGGGGCACAGCCTATATGACGGATGTCGGTATGTGTGGCGATTATGCCTCGGTGATTGGTCAACAGATTGATTGTTCGCTCAGCCGTTTTAAAGTGGGGGAAAAAATGAAGCGCTTAGAGCCAGCTGAAAAAGAGGGGACTTTTTGTGGTGTCGTGGTTGAAATTGATGATCAAACGCATAAAGCCACGAAAGTTTTTCCCGTTCGTATTGGTGCCCATCTTGAAAATACACACGAAATATGATATAAGGTAAAATTATTTTAAGTTAAAGAAAGGAAAATTATTATGGCAGGACATTCACAGTTTAAAAACATTATGTATCGTAAAGGGGCTCAAGATAAGCTCCGTGCAAAGGTATTTTCAAAATTGGCCCGGGAAATTACGGTGGCTGTTAAAACAGGGGGCGGACCAGATATGTCTTCTAACCCTCGTTTGCGCTTAGCCATTCAAAATGCTCGCAGTGAAAATATGCCGAAAGACAATATTGAACGGGCGATTGCTAAGGGGTCTCAAGCCAATGATACCAGCAACTATGAAGAAGTGCGCTATGAAGGATTTGGCCCCGGTAAAGTATCCGTGATTGTGGAGGCTTTAACGGATAATCGTGCCAGAACGGCGCCGGCGGTACGCTCGGCTTTTTCTAAAAACGGTGGCAATATGGGTGAAACAGGATCCGTTACATTTAACTTTGAAAAAATCGGATATATTGAATATCCTTTGGCTGTTGCCACGGCTGATGCTATGTTTGAAACGGCATTGGAGGCTGGTGCCAATGATGTGGAAACAACCGAAGACAAACACTTAATCACTTGCATTCCGGAAGATTTGGCAGCCGTTCGTGAGGCATTGGAAGCCAAACTCGGCACTCCAAATGTGGCCAGATTTGATTGGAAACCGCTTGTTGAAACGGATATTACGGATTTGGAAACAGCACAAAAACTCATGAAATTCATTGATGTATTAAATGAAGATGATGACGTGCAGCGTGTGATTACCAATGCCAATATTTCTGATGAGATTTTGGCTCAATTGGAAGGCTAACACATGCCCGTCCGTATTTTAGGATTAGACCCCGGCCTGCGTCATACAGGCTGGGGTATTATTGATAAAGAGGGCAGTAAACTTAAATTCGTGGCGGCCGGTGTTGTGAATCCCGATACGACATTGGATTTAGCCGACAGATTAGCTGAACTACACGGATGTTTGCGTAAAATTATTACGCAGTGGTGTCCGGATGAGGCTGCTGTGGAAGAAACATTCGTGAATAAAAATCCGACTTCTACCTTGAAATTGGGCCAAGCCAGAGGCGTTGTCCTGTTGGCACCGGCGATACATGGCATAAAAGTGGCCGAATACACGCCAAACCAAATTAAAAAAATGGTCGTAGGAGCGGGTCATGCCGAAAAATCTCAGGTGGATTTAATGGTGCATACACTGCTGAAAGATGTACCGGATAAAATGCCCCCCGATGCCTCGGATGCTTTAGCAATCGCGCTGTGTCATTCCTTTATGCGTCCGATTATTAAAATATAAGAAGGGGTGTTTTGTTTCTTTTATTACGTAAATATATTAAAAAGTATTGACAAAATTTTAAAAAAAGAATATAATGCCTATTATTTATCAAAAAAGGAGTATTTAATGTTTGTATCAAAAGAGGTTTCTGACGCCCATAAAAAATTTCTTATGCAACGGGGAGATGAATTTGATTCAAAAAATCCGTTTTCTAAAATTTTAAGAGGTGAACTGGAAACGGAAATTGTTGATGAAAATCCATATGCTGTTGTTATTAAAAACAACGTTCCTCGTACGAGTACGTATAATTTGGTCTTGCCGGTGTATCCGGCGAAAGATGTCATTGATTTTGCATCAAATGCTCCCAAAGAGTACGTGTTGGGGTATCAAATGGCAATCGAAAAAGCGGTACAGGAAATTTATGCTGAATATCATTCAAAAAAAAGCCATTTGTACTCTTCTTGTGCCAGAGTTATTTTTAATATTGGACCGTATTCTCAAAATTCAGTGCCATATTTGCATGCTCATGTTATGGGAGATAAGGATTTGGTCGGAGCACGTCAATTGACGTTGTCGCAAAAACGTTCGGATGAACTAAAGGCGCGGTGTTGTGATCAATCAATTGATAAGGTTGAAGAAAAAGTGTTATTGGATGAGATTGAAAAAACACGAGAAGTCCAAAATCGGGATGCGGAAAAGATTAGACTGTTGAAAGATGGTCAAGTTTTGGGATGGAAGGAAAGTTCTTATCTGGATAAATACTCTCAACGGGGGCGGAAAGGATATTGGGCAGATTTTGTTTGCTTTTTATATGCATGTGGAATTGTTGGCAGAAAGGCGGAATATGAACAAGGAAAATGGGGCGGCCGTGCTGTTATAGATGTATATTCTGATGGCTATATTATTGCGCATGCGGCAGGAGGGTGTGTATTGCAAAAACTGCCGTTGATTCCGTTGACAAGAAAACAGTTGGCAGAACACTATCAAAATAACCGTTCATAAATAAAAAAAGGTTAGGTTTATTAAAAAAAAGGGGAAACAGCGTGTTTCTCCTTTTTGTATTTTTATGTAATGGGAAAACAGAGTTTGTTTTTTGTAAAAAAGTACTTGCATTTTTTGAAAAAATTGTGTATAAGATAGTCCTTAATATTAAAAAAGGGATGCTCGGGGTATGGGCAGACCGGTTATCATTTAAAAAGAAAAGAGAGTTTAAAATGGCAGTACCTAAGAAAAAAACATCTAAATCTAAAAAGAACATGCGTCGTTCTCATCACGCTTTGGCCGCTAATACAGCCGGTCAATGTCCGAAATGTGGCGAATTGGTTCGTCCGCACCATGTATGTGAATCTTGCGGTCACTACAATTCTAAAGAAGTGATTGTAAAAGCTGACGCCGAATAAGAAAGGGTGGTCTTTTGAGCGATACGTTAGTGATATCTGTTGATGCGATGGGTGGCGATAATGCTCCTGACGCTATCATTGAAGGGGTGGCAATTGCCGCAAAAAAACATTCAAACGTCTTCTTCTTTTTATACGGAGATGAAGAACAAATTAAGCCTTTAATTGAAAAGTACGGATTGGCTGACGATCGTTATAAAATTCACCATACAACAGCTGTGGTTAAGGCCGATGATAAGCCGTCTGTGGCTATTCGTTCCGGCCGTGAAAGCAGCATGTGGAAAGCCATTATGTCCGTGCGTAACGGATATGCTAAGGCGGTTGTTTCTGCTGGCAATACGGGCGCATTAATGGCTATGAGTAAGATTTGTCTTGGCACGCTGGCCGGTATTGATCGGCCGGCGATTGCCGCGATTTTGCCGACCCTAAAGGGGCAATGTGTCGCCTTGGATTTGGGGGCAAATGCTGAGTGTAATTCCCAAAATTTGGTGGAATTTGCCGTGATGGGGCATGTGTTTTACTCCATTATGTTTGGCGCCGAAAAACCAAGTGTTGGTTTGCTTAATATCGGGTCAGAGGAAACAAAAGGTCGTGAAGAAATTCGTGAGGCTGCATCCGTATTAAAAGGATTCGGCGACAAAATGAACTTCCATGGTTTTGTGGAAGGAAACGATATTTGTATCGGTACGACCGAAGTTGTTGTTTCTGATGGTTTTTCCGGTAATGTTGCACTTAAAACCATTGAAGGAACCGCAAAATTTATTACAACGTCTTTGAAAGATATGATTAAAAAATCCGTTGTGTCTAAATTCGGATTTATGTTGGCCTTGCCGGCACTTAGAAAACTCAAGAAAAAAATGGATCCTCGTATGTACAATGGAGCTATGTTCTTGGGACTTAATGGCGTGTCGGTTAAAAGTCATGGTGGGGCAGACGCTTTTGCCTTTTCTCATGCCGTGTCAACAGCTATTAGTTTGGCTCAAAACGATTTGTGCCAGCGTATAAAAAAAGAGTTGGAACATGTGTTGGAATATGCTCCGGCTGATGAGAGTTCTCGTTAATAAACCCTAACAAATGCGAGGTGTAAAATGATTAGAGCCGTTATATCGGGAATGGGTGGATATTTACCCGAAAAAGTTTTAACAAACTTTGATTTGGAAAAAATGGTTGAAACGACGGATGCTTGGATTCGTGAAAGAACCGGTATTGAGTCTCGTCATATTGCCGGCAGTGGGGAAACAACGGGGGATTTAGCATTGAAAGCAGCTACTGAGGCTTTGGAAAGTGCCGGTATCACAGGGGCAGATGTGGATATGATTGTGTTTGCTACAACGACTCCAGATGAAACATTTCCGGCAACGGCTACGAAATTGCAAGCGGCTATCGGGGCTAAGGGATTTGCTTTTGATATTCAAGCGGCTTGTTCCGGATTTATGTATGCCTTATCTGTTGCCAATCATTTTATTACAGCCGGAACGGTTAAAAATGCTTTGGTGATTGGTGCGGAAACTTTATCCAGAATTGTGGATTGGTCTGACAGAAATACGTGTGTGTTATTCGGTGATGGAGCAGGGGCAGTTTTGTTGACGGCTGAAGAAGCTCAAGGTACGATAGCAGATAGTGGTGTATTGAATGTGATTTTACACTCTGATGGAAATGTGCGTGATATGTTGAAATCTTCTGGAGGTGTCTCTGCAACTAAAACAGTTGGAACGATTATGATGGAAGGGCGTGAAGTATTCCGTCATGCCGTAACAAATTTGGCTGATGTCGCCAGTGAAGTATTGAATACAGCTGGTTTAACGAATGCCGATATTGATTATTTGGTACCACACCAAGCCAATATTCGTATTATTGAAGGAACGGCTAAAAAATTGAATTTACCTATGGATAGAGTGATTGTAACGTTGCCCGAACATGGGAATACGTCATCGGCTTCTATTCCGCTTGCTTTATATGCCGGTGTGAAAAGTGGGAAACTTAAAAAAGGTGATTTATTATTGTTGGAATCTATGGGCGCAGGGTTAACTTGGGCCGGTGGTTTAATCCGTTTGTAAAATAAAAATGCTTAAAATAAAAAAAAGACTTGCAACTTTTTTTGTTTTATGGCAAAGTGATAAATATAAAATAACTAATTATAAAAAAAGAGGAAAATAAAATGACAGCTAAAACAATTACCCGTGCAGACATTGCCGAAGCTATCTATCGTGATTTGGGCTTTTCTCATTCCGAATCATTTAAGTTCATTGAACAAATCATTCAACATACCATTACGGCTTTGGCAAATGGTGAAGAGGTGAAAATTGCTAAATTTGCTACATTTACACCACATGCAAAGCACCAACGTATCGGTCGTAATCCGAAAACAGGTGAAACACATCCGATTTGTTCCAGAACAGTTGTGTCTTTTAAGGCCTCTAATTCCTTGAAAGGTGTTTTAGCCGACTAAATTTAGGAGAGACCCATGATGAAAGCCGACAGTGCGTATCGTACGATAACGGAAGTGGCGGATTTATTACAAGTTCAAGCTTCGGTGCTGCGGTTTTGGGAAACTCAATTTTATCAAATAAAGCCAATAAAACGCATGGGCGGTCGCCGTTATTATCGGGCCGAAGATGTTGTTTTGTTGGCTCAAATTCGTGATTATCTGTATAAAGAGGGGCTGACGATTAAGGGGGTTCAAAAACGCTTAAAGCAAGATGGCTCTCAAGATATGGATACACCTATGTTGGGCAAAGATATGCAATCTGAAGATGCCTTTGTTCAAGAAGTTATAGATATTAAAAGTTATTTATCGGATTATCTTTAGTATCCCCTAAATAGAGATGGAGGATATATGGAAAAGTTATCAGTTTACATTCTAACATTAAATGAACAAGCTCGGTTGCCTCGTACTTTAGAAGCAGCGGTAAAGGTGGCGGATGAGCTTATTGTGGTTGATTCCGGATCAACGGATAAAACATGTGAAATTGCTCAAAGTTATGGAGCAAAGGTTATTTTTCATAAGTGGAAAAATATCTCTTCTCAAAAAAAATATGCAGAAGAACAATGTTGTTATGATTTGGTTTTATCTTTGGATGCCGATGAAGTGTTGTCCGATAAATTAATTCAGGAAATTTTATCTGTTAAAGAAAATCGATTGGCCGATGCCTATAAAATTAAAATTGCCGATATGATGCCGGGGGATAAAAAGCCATCTAGATTTGCTAAAACCTATAATCTTGAGCGATTATATGATAAAACAAAAAGCTCTATGCCCGATGATTTAACCCACGACAGAATTGTGTTGGGACAAGGGGTAAAAGTGGCTCAGCTGAAACATTTAGTGTACCATTATTCGTATCTGAGTTTAACTAAAACATGGGAAAAATATAATGTGTATACGGATGAACTATTGAAAACGGCAATTGCAACAGGTAAAAAATATTCTTTATTCCGATTAATTATTGAATTTCCGTATCAGTTTTTGCGATATTATTTTTTAAAAAGAATGTTTTTGCGTGGTCGTTTTGGGTTTATTAATGCCGTTACGATTTCTTATTTTCGTTTTTTAAAAATTGCTAAATGGCAAGAATATTATCTGATAAATAAGGATAAAAAATGACCTGTCGTCCTGTATCATTATTCTATTGTAAGGGACAAAACTTTGGTGATGCTGTTAATCCGATATTGCTTGAGCGTGTTTTTGGATGCCCTTGTGTTCAAGGAACAAAAGCAAAATCTACTTTAATTGCTATTGGGTCTATTTTTCAGCGTTTTGCAACAAATAATCCGTTTGAAAATTTGATAAAACCGATATATCCAAAATTACATGTCTTTAGTACCGGATTTATTTCAGATAAGCAGTATCGTTATTTTAAACGCCAGATGGAAATTTATGCCGTCAGAGGGTATTATACAAAGGGTCAATGTGAAAAAATATTAGGTAAACAGTTAGATATACCCGTTGGAGATGCTGGGCTGTTATTATCTCATTTATTGGAAAAAAGACCGAAGAAAAAATATGCTCTTGGTATTATTCCGCATGTAAGTGATTGGGATAATCCAATATTTGAAGAACTTTCAAAAACGCCATATACGACACGAATTAATTTACGAGAAGATCCTTTATCTGTTTTAAACA